>CANQGC010000043.1 GCA_947600345.1 uncultured Clostridia bacterium | reverse complement strand
GGTTACGACTCAGTCGTGACGGAGGGTACGCAGACGAGCGCGAGCACCGATCCGGTGAGCGGCATGCCGACCACGACCGTCACGGAAGGCTTCGTCATCACGAACACGCACGAGCCGGAGACGGTAGAGCACTTCGTGCAGAAGGTCTGGGTGGACGGCGAGAACCAGGATGGCCTGCGCCCGGAAAGCATTGAAGTGCAGCTGCTGGCGGACGACGAGCCTTACGGCCCGGCAGTGACGCTGAGCGAGGCGAACGGCTGGACGTACAACTGGAAGAACCTGCCGAAGTTTGAGGGCGGCAAGGAGATCACCTACAGCGTGGAGGAGTCCGGCGTGCCTGAAGGTTACGACTCAGTCGTGACGGAGGGTACGCAGACGAGCGCGAGCACCGATCCGGTGAGCGGCATGCCGACCACGACCGTCACGGAAGGCTTCGTCATCACGAACACGCACGAGCCGGAGACGGTGGAGCACTTCGTACAGAAGGTCTGGGTGGACGGCGAGAACCAGGACGGCCTGCGCGTGGATAGCATCGAAGTGCAGCTGCTGGCCGATGGCGAGGCTTACGGTGCGGCCGTGACGCTGAGTGAGGCGAACGGCTGGACGTACAACTGGGAGAACCTGCCGAAGAATGTAAACGATGGCGATGGCACGGGTTCGAAGGAGATCGTCTACAGCGTGGAGGAGTCCGGCGTACCTGAGGGTTATGACTCGGTCGTGACGAAGGGTACGCAGACGAGCGCGAGCACTGACGGGTCCGGCTCCCAGATTGAAGGCTTCGTCATCACGAACACACATACGCCTGCGGTGACGCGGCGGGGCGTCGAGAAGGTCTGGGATGACAACCAGAACCAGGATGGCATCCGTCCGGAGAGCATCCAGGTGCAGCTGAGGAAGAATGTGTCGAAGCCGTCTGATGAGGACGAACGTTTCGTGGCAGGTGTACACGAGAACTTTGGCGCACCGGTGACGCTGAATGCGAGCAACAACTGGAGCTACACCTGGGAGAATCTGCCGGTGTATGACAATGGCCTGGAGATCGAGTACACTATTCAGGAAGTGGATGTGCCCGAGGGTTACGAGGCGAGCTACACGACGCGCTATGATGCGGCTCTTGAGGGCAGCATGCCTGAGGAGACGAAGACAGTGCTGGTCGTGACGAACACGCACACGCCGGAAGTGGTCGAGAAGACCGTTACCAAGGCCTGGAACGATAGTGACGACCAGGATGGCATCCGTCCGGAGAGCATCAGTGTACAGCTGCTGGCTGGCGGCGAGCCTTCCGGCGCGGCCGAGACGCTGAACGCGGCGAACGGTTGGACGCACACCTGGACGAACCTGCCGAAGAAGGCCAATGGCACGGATATCACCTACACCGTGCAGGAGATCGGCGAGGTTACCGGCTACACGACATCGTACAGCCAGGATACCTTCACAATCACGAACACGCACACGCCGGAGACGGTCGAGAAGAGCGTAACGAAGGTTTGGGCGGACGTGAACGACGCGGACAACCGACGCCCGGATAGCATCCAGGTACAGCTGAAGGCGAATGGCACGGCTTCCGGCATTCCGGTGACGCTGAACGAGGCGAACAACTGGAGCTACAAGTGGGAGAACCTGCCGAAGAATGCCGGCGGCAAGGAGATCACCTACACGGTGGAAGAGACGTCTGTACCCGCTGACTACACGGCGAGCTACAGCGCGGATACCTTCACCATCACCAACACGCACACGCCGGTGGTGAGCCGGACGGTGCGGAAGGTGTGGACGAACGACAACGCAGCGCTGCGGCCGGGCAGCATCATGGTGGGGCTGTATCGCAATGGTGAATTGCTCCCCGAGTCCGGATCGGTGACGCTGAACGCGGACAACGAATGGTCGCACACCTGGAACAACCTGACGAAGTTCGATCCGAGCGGCGTGGAGTACACGTACACGGTGAGAGAAATCTCGGGACCGCAGGATTACAGGTCGAGCGTGACCAGCGAGGGAGATACCTTCACGATCACGAACACCTACGTGCCGCCGATGACGGCGCGGACGGTGACGAAGGTCTGGGACGACGTCGGAAATCTGGACGGCACGCGGCCGGCCTCGATCACGGTTGAGCTTCTGGCGGACGGTACGGTGGTGCGGACCGCTACGCTGAGCGCGGCGAACAACTGGCGCGACGCGTGGAACAATCTGCCGCTGTACAGGACCGGAACCAGGACCCCGATCGTCTATACTGTGCGAGAGTCCGGAACAGTCGAAGGCTACACGACGACGGTGACGAACGGCGCTACGGCGTTCACAGTGACGAACAGTCACACGCCGAACCCGGTGAGCTACTCGGTGCGGAAGGTCTGGGACGACGGCGATAACATCGACGGAATCCGGCCGGCCAACATCCAGGCGCAGCTGCTGGCGAATGGCGCGGTGTACGACACGCAGACGCTGACGGCGCCCAACTGGAGCTACACGTGGACGAACCTGCCGGCGAGCGCGAACGGCGCGGCGGTGAACTACACGGTCGTGGAAGTGAACGGACCGGCGGAGTACGAATCTACGGTGACCCAGAACGGCACGGAGTTCGTAATCACGAACAGCTACACGCCGTTGCCGCAGACGACGGAACTGACGGGCACGAAGGTCTGGGTCGACCAGGGCAACGCGCGCGGACTGAGGCCGGATGCGATTCAGGTGCGGCTGTACCAGAACGGAACGCTGATGGCGGGCCGAGTGCCGACGTGGACGCGGAACGGAAACGTGTGGACGTACCGGTTTGCGAACCTGCCCTACGCGGATGCGAACCGAGTGCCGTACAGGTACACGGTGGACGAGGTGCCGGTGCCCGGCTACACGACGGCGATCAACGGCACGACGATCACGAACACGATCAACCCGCAGACGATCACGATCGAGGGGTTGAAGACGTGGGTGGACAACAACAACGCAGCTGGGCTGCGGCCGACGCAGATCGTAGTGCGTCTGCTGCGAGACGGCGTAGTGATCCGGCAACAGACGGTGATGGCGGCGAACGGATGGAGATATCGGTTCGCGAACCTGCCGGACAGCGACCCGGCGACGGGACGGATGTACGAGTACACGATTCGAGAGGAGCTGGTGGACGGCTACTACACGAGAGTGGACGGATACAACCTGATCAACACGCTGCTGCCGCCGGATGAGACGACGATCGACGATTACGACACGCCGCTGGGAATCGCACAGTTGGGCGATGTGACAGAGGAAGAACTGGAGGGACTGGTAGAGATCGGAGACTATGATACGCCGCTGTGGGGTGAACTGCTGCAGACGGGCGACGATCTGCCGGTGTATCCGTTCGTGAGTGGAGGAATCGGAGTGCTGGCACTGTTGGTGCTGTTGCTGGGGGACCGTAAGAAGAGGAAGAAGGAGCAATGAAGAAGCGCTGGAAAGTATTGCTAATCCTGGTGGCGGTGGTTTGCTTCGCAATATCGCTGTCATACCCGCTGAAGTACAAGATGGAAGAGAAGAGTACGGAAGCGACAATGGAGAAGCTGGTTGAGCTGCGTGACGCTGGACTGGCGAAGCGCGGCGGGCGCGGAGACGGAAGACAAAGGACCAATACGGCTGAAGAAGCCGGAAAGGAGAGCGCGGAAGAATCCGGGCTGCAAGCGACAAGCGAGCAGCCGGAGGGCTCCGCGCCCTCTGACTCGGAGAGCGAGGCGGAAGGCGCACAGGCGCAGAGCGAAGCGGCAGCCCCGGGCGAGCCGGAAGGCGAGCTGGGCGAGGCGGCGGAGCAGCCGAGCGAACCGAATCAGTCCGAGGAAGCGCAAAGCCAGGCGGAGAGTCAGTTGACGGAGGAAGAGAGCCTGCCCGCGCAGGCGCAGGCGCAGCTGAGCCAGGATGCGGAGGCGAACGTGGCCGCGAGCGCGCCGGAGGGCGAGCAGAGCGCCGCGCAGACGCAGGAGCAGCCGGGTGCGGCGGAAACACAGGAGCAGCAGAGCGCGGCGCAGACGCAGGAGCAGCCGGGCGCAGCGGAGACGGAAGCTGAGGGCGGGGAAGCCACAGAGCAGCCGAGGGAAATTCGGTGGAAGTCGAGCGGAGGGGCGCAGGTTCTGCCCGGCCCGACCCCTGTGACGACGCCGATGGCCAAGCCGACGCCGACGCCGGAGCCCACCGCCACGCCGACCCCCGGCCCCACGGTGAACCGCTTCGAGCGCTCGGGCGCGCAGTCCTACGACCAGCTGCCGAAGCGCACGCTGAACGTGGACAAGATTCTGCCCCAGTTCCAGGAGATCTACGCCGAGAATCAGGACTTCGCGGGCTGGATCACGATCCCGAACACGACGGTGGACTACCCGGTCGTGCAGTCGGACGACAGCGACTACTATCTGCATCACGACTTCTACGGAAATAAGAACGCGAACGGGCAGATCATACTGGATACGAAGTGCGATCCCTACACGCCGAGCTACAACCTGGTGGTGAGCGGCCACAGCATGCGCAGCGGCAAGATGTTCGGTAGACTCGTGAACTACATGAACGAGAGCTACTGGGAGAATCACAAGCTGGTGTACTTCGACACGCTGATGGAGGAGCGCACGTACGAGGTGTTCGCTGCGTTCTTCTCGGCGGACTACGACGTGGACGAGACGGGATTCCGCTACAACGCGGACATCCAGTACAGCGTGGACGCGAAGAACTGGCTGCGGGAGATCGAGGAGAACAAGCTGTACGACACGGGAGTCGATGTGAAATTCGGCGACGAGTTTCTGACACTGACGACGTGCAACAAGGCGCACCGGAGCGACGGCAGATTTGTGGTGGTGTGCCGGAGGCTCCGGGAAGGAGAGGAAGTCGAATGAAGCGAGAGAGGAGAGCGCTGGCGTTGACGATAGCGGCGCTGCTGGCGTTGAGCGCGCCGGTGGGCGCCGCGAGCGCGGAGGCTACAAACGCGGAAGCGGAGAACGCAGAAGTGAGCGCGGAGGCGGAAGCGAGTGAGAGCGGCTGGCGCGAGGGGCTGAGCCCGGCAAAGCCATATGAGGGCGTGCCGGAGGTGGACCTGAGCAAGCGTCTTGGGTACATCATGTACAACCCGATGAACACGAAGAGCGTGGAGAACGGCTGCCAGAAGCTGTATGTCTACCTTCCGCGAACGGATGTGAAGGCCGGAGAGGGCCTGGTGCACCTGTACGAGGATGGAGAGAAGAGCGAGGAGGTCTGGCAGTCGGCGATGAACGACGCGGACGCGGTGCGCGAGCGGAAGATGACGGAGGCGGAACGGGAGATCCTGATGTGGGGAGACGGGACGTGCTTCGAGATCAAGCCGCTGCGGACGCTGGAGCTGGGGAAGGCGTACCACGTGGACCTGGACCGGGGATGCATCTGCACGGAGGACGGGCAGGTGGAGAATCCTGAGGTGAAGGGATCGAGCGCGTGGGCGTTCCGCGTGGAAGGCGAATACGGCGTGAGCGGAATGGAGTACCAGCGTGCCGTTAGCGGCGAGGCCGCGGAGGCGGAGGAAGCGAAGCCGACGGACACGCCGGAACCTACGGATACGCCGGAACCTACGGACACGCCGGACCCGCGGATCACGCCGGATCCGAACGCGACGCCGGACCCGGAGCTGCAGGCATTGATCGACCTGGCGAATGGCGTGACGCCGGAGCCGACGGAGGCGCCGGAGATCGAGTACGAGGCGATGAAGAAGCCGGAGGCCGGGGACCGAATCCGCTTCGACCTGGTGCTGGGCGGAGACGCTGCGATGGCGATCCTGTACGGCCACGATGGCAGCGTGGACTTCATAGAGACGACCTTCGAGCAGAGCTGCGAGGTCACGGGCGAGGTCCTGAAGGAGAACCCCAGCTGGGGCGTAATGTTCATGGACGCCGACGGCAACCAGCTCGGCCGCGTAGATTTTCGCTAAGGAATCGCGCCGGAACGAAGCCTCCGGGCCGGTGAGGCGAGGGCCGCGCCGCGCGCGGAGTGAGACGACAAACGCGCTGGAAGCGCCGCTGGAGCGGCGCTTCCTTTGCTATGCCTCCCGGGCCGCCGCTATGCCTGAAGATTATGGCGCGCGATAGAAAAGAACAATTGGACAGCGGCGGCGCGCTCCGCTATACTGATTCTAGGTTGAAAGGCATACGAAGGAGGAATGCGGCGATGCGGAAGGTTTTGAGCTTGGCGTTGGCACTGGCGCTGCTGGCGGTCGTGATTCCCTGCCGCGCCGGGAGCGCGCGGGCGGACGAAGGAGGTATGGAGCCCATGAAGATGAATGTACGGATCGGCGAGCGCGATTTTCTCGCGACGCTGGAGGACAACCGGGCCGTAGCCGAGCTGACGGAGATGATGCGGCAGGGCCCCGTGATCATCGAGATGGACGATTACTCCGGCTTTGAAAAGGTCGGCTCGCTGGGCGCGCGCCTCACGGCCAGCGATGCGCAAACCACCACTGGCCCCGGCGACATCGTGCTCTACAATGGGAGCAACATCGTGATGTTCTATGGCAGCAATACCTGGGCCTACACCCGCATCGGGCGCGTCGATGACCTGACCGGCTGGGAGGAGGCGCTGGGCAGCGGAAGCGTCACGGCGGAGTTCACGCTTGCGGAGGAGTGAGGGGAAAATACTTTCCTCAACTTCGCGAAGTCTTTACTTTACGATGGTAAGATGGCGGAGAGGGAAGGACGCACGACGACTTTCGAACCGACGCGGAGGAGGTACAACGCAATGAAGAAACTCGGCTTTGGATTGATGAGATTGCCTGTTACCGACAAGAACAATGAGGCCGCCGTGGATGTGAAGCACGTCGAACGGATGGTGGACCTGTTCCTGGAGCGCGGCTTCACCTACTTCGACACCGCATGGATGTACTGCGGCTTCAACAGCGAGAATGTGGCCAAGCTCGCGCTGGTGAGCCGCCATCCCCGCGACAGCTTCACGCTGGCGGACAAGCTCCACGCGGGCTTCATCGACAGCTTCGAGGACAGGGATAAGATCTTCAACGCCCAGCTGGAGAAGACCGGCGCGGGCTACTTCGACTACTACCTGCTCCACGGCGTCGAGACGAACCTGCTGGCCAAGTACGAGAAGTACGACTGCTTCCACTGGCTGCAGGAGAAGAAGGCCGAGGGGCTGGTGAAGCACGCGGGCTTCTCCTATCACGACACCCCTGAGCTGCTGGACGAGATCCTGACGAAGCACCCGGAGATAGAGTTCGTGCAGCTGCAGGTCAACTACCTGGATTGGGAGAGCGAGTGGATTCAATCCCGGGCCTGCTACGAGATGGCCACGAAGCACGGCAAGCCCGTGATTGTCATGGAGCCCTGCAAGGGCGGCACGCTGGCGAAGGTGCCCGAGGCGGCGGAGAAGCTCTTCCGGGACGCGAACCCGAGCATGTCCGTGCCGAGCTGGGCGATTCGCTTCGCGGCGTCGCTTCCGAACGTGATGGTGGTGCTCTCGGGCATGTCGAACGTCGAGCAGATGGCGGACAACCTGAACTACATGGAAAGTTTCCAGCCGCTGAGCGAGGATGAGAAGGCCATCTGCCACCGGGTCGCGGACATCATCAACGCCCAGATTGCCATCCCCTGCACCGGCTGCTCCTACTGCACCGAGGGATGCCCGCAGCACATCGCCATCCCCAAGTACTTCTCCCTCTACAACGAGGACATGCGCGAGCGGCTCGAGGAGAAGGGCTGGACGGTCAACTTCACGAACTATGAGAACCTCAACGCCAACTTTGGCAAGGCGAGCGACTGCATCGGCTGCGGCCAGTGCGAGGGCGTCTGCCCCCAGCACCTGCCCATCATCGAGAATCTGAAGAAGGTCGCGGCGCACTACGAGAAGTGACGGAGGAGGCTTCATGGAATATCGAATTCTGCCCCGCGGGGGCGAGCGGATCGGCATCGTCGGCATGGGCTCGTCGGTGGTCGGCGAGCAGAGTGAGGAGAGGATCATCGAAACGGTGACCTACGCCCTCGACCACGGCGTCAACTACTTCGACATGGCCGGTGGCCACGCCAGCATCTTTCCCGCCTACGGCCGCGCGCTGGAGGGAAGGCGCGATCGGGCGCTGCTGCAGGTGCACTTCGGCGCGAACTATGTGACCGGCGAGTACGGCTGGACCACGGAGCTGGAGGAGATCCGGCGCGCCGTGGACTGGCAGCTTTCCAACCTGCGCACGGACTACATTGACTTCGGCTTCATCCACTGCTTGGACGAGGCGGAGGACGTGGAGGCCTACGAAAGGGGCGGCGCGCTTCAATATCTGCTGGATATGAAGGCCCAGGGCGTGGTTCGGCACATCGGCCTGTCCAGCCACAATCCCCAAACCGCGAACCGGGTGCTCGACCTGGGCATCGTGGATATGCTGATGTTCTCCATCAATCCGATGTACGACTACGGCCAGGGCGAGTTCGCCAACGGAAGCGCTCAAGAGCGCTACAATCTATACCGGCGCTGCGAGCGGGAGGGCGTGGGGATCTCCGTGATGAAGCCCTTCAACGCGGGATTGCTGCTGGACGCGAAGCGCTCACCGCTGGGCGCGGCGCTGACGCCCGCCCAGTGCATCCAGTACGCGCTGGACAAGCCGGGCGTGCTCACCGTGCTCCCCGGCGCGGGCAGCGTGGAGCAGCTCAGGCAAAATCTCGCCTACCTCGATGCGAGCGCGGAGGAGCGCGACTATTCCATCGTCAGCTCGCTCACGCCGGAGGAGGCCAGGGGCCAGTGCGTCTACTGTAACCACTGCGCGCCCTGCCCGGAGGGCCTGAACGTGGGCCTCATCAACAAGTACTACGACCTGGCGCTCGCAGGCGACCCGCTGGCGAAGGAGCACTACCATACGCTTGCCAGGACCGCCGCGGACTGCGCCGGTTGCGGCCACTGCGACGGCAGATGCCCCTTCCACGTGAACCAATCCGCCCGGATGCGGGAGATTCAGGCGTACTTCGCGGAGAAATGATCCCGGGGCGGGCGGATAGATGAATTGCCACTTCGCGGCGGAACGCAAAGCTCCGCCGCGATTTTGCGCCCTGGCAAACTGTTCGGTATCGAAGGTGGAGGGCGCTCTTTGTACGGCCCACAGTTTAACCTAATCTTCCTTTTTTCTCTCGTACGCGCCCTTTGGCGCGGATATTTTTCAAGGATTGACAAAAATACTTTCTATGGTATAATTAAGCTATAGCCCTTGCGGCAAAACGACAGAGAGGATAGATTCATGAAAAAGAACGGAATCCGCCTTCTTCTGGCATTGGCGCTGGTTCTCGCATGCGCCGCTCCGGCCCTCGCGGAGGGAGTGACCCTCACGCTCATGGCCAACGCCAACGACGCGGCCAAGAGCTACATGACGTCCATCATCGAGCAGTACGAGGTGGCAAGCGGCAACGAGATCGAGCTGATCCCCATCGAGCAGGATAGCTTCGACAGCATCGCGGCCGACCGGTTCGCCTCCGGCGACGTGCCGGATATCTTTCAGCACTTCAACAACTCCAGCCTGAACAACTACGCTGTTTCCGAAAACTTCCGCTACCTGAACGATCAGCCCTGGGTTTCCGATCTGACCAAGGGGGCGCTCGACTACAGCGTCGACGGCGAGGGAAACCTGCTGGGCCTGCCCTTCTGGGAGAGCTCCGTGTCCGGCTGCTACTACAACAGGACCATACTGGAGGAGCTGGGCCTGGCGCCCGCGACCAGCCAGGAGGAGTTCAACGCCCTGTGCGACACGCTGGTGGAGGAGGGCTACATCCCGCTGTGCTGGCCGGCCGGGGATTGCGACTGGATGTACCAGTTCGCCCTGGACCCGGTGTTCTCCGGCGATGGCGGCGAGAAGCTGGCGAAGCTGAACCGCAACGAGATCGCCTACGCCGATGTTCCCGAGGTGCGGGCTATGGCCGAATGGCTGCGGATGGCGGCGTCGCGCGGCTGGTTTGGCGATACCTTCCTGACCGACGGCTGGTCCGACATCAGCCGGATGCTGGGCGCGGGCAAGGCCGTGATGACGATGATCTGGGACACCTGGTTCTACACCGACTTTGACGAGAGCTACGGCTATACCCGGGACGACTTCTCCGTCATGCCCGTATTTATGGGCACCTGCGACGCCGGCACCTTCGAGGGCGGCAATCTGAATATGCTCATGATCAACAAAAACGGCGCAAACGTGGATGCGGCGCTGGAGTTCCTGAGCTTCTGCGCCACCCCCGAGAACTACAACGCGGCCTTCGCGGACATCGCGACCGTCAGCGTCTTCCGCGGCGAGAGCGCGAACATCCAGTCCGCGATGGTGACGGAGAATCTCGACGCTATCAACGCGCTGCAGCGCACCTCCACTGCGGAGCCGAAGATCGTTGGCTACGTCCAAAGCGATGCCGGAAGGGCCGTGCGGGAGCTGCTGATGGGCAATGTGGACCCCGCCGGATGCGTGGAGCTGATGGATGAGTACCGCATCGCCTTCGCCCGGGCGCTGGGCGTCGAGGGCTTCTGACCGGTTTTGAAAACCGCCGCCGGTGATGCGGCGCAAATGAACGGGGGATTCCCCCGGATACAGGCCTTCCGCCAGGGAGCGGCGCGGCGAGCGGAGGGTGGCCGGTTCCAGGCGCGCGCCGCGAGACGGCATCCGCGCCTCCCTGCGCCTGCCGAGAGCATCCGTCGATTCCCCGCACACCTTCCGCCCTGGCTCCGCTTCGCTTCAACCGGCCCGGCCAGGGCGGATTTTGCACCCGTTGACGGCTAATTCGCACAGACGACCAATCTGCATAAAGGAAGGGATCGAGAACATGACCAGATACAGCCCGAACTGGGATTCCCTGCGCACGCACGCCGTGCCCGCCTGGTATGACGACGCCAAGCTGGGCATCTTCATCCACTGGGGCCCCTACTCCGTGCCCGCCTACGCGCCGCCGGTGGGCGAGCTCGGCACCATCCCGGACACCGAGTGGTTCGTGGCGAACCCCTACGCCGAGTGGTACTTCAACTCCGTGAACGTGGGCCGGGGCCCGACCTACGAGCACCACCTCAAGACCTACGGCGCGGACTTCCCCTACGAGAACTTCACCGACATGTGGCACGCCGAGAACTGGAAGCCCGACGAGTGGGCGGAGCTGTTCAAGAAGGCGGGCGCGAAGTACGTGGTGCTGGTGACGAAGCACCACGATGGCTTCTGCCTCTTCCCCAGCAAGTACACCGACTACAACTCCATCGCCCGCGGGCCGAAGCGGGACATCACGGGCGAGCTCACCCAGAGCGTGCGCGGCCACGGCATGCGCATGGGCGTCTACTACTCCGCCATCATCGACTGGCGCTTCCGCCACGACCCGATGTTCACCGACGCGGACGTGCACGAGCTGAACTGCCCGACCTACGAGTACGCCGACTACGTGTACCATCAATACCTGGAGCTGATCAACAACTACCATCCGTCGGTGCTCTGGAACGACATCGGCTGGCCCTACGCCGGGGAGCAGATGCTGCCCCACGTGCTGTCGCACTACTACAACACCGTTCCCGAGGGCGTGGTCAACGACCGCTTCAACGGCCTGTACAGCGACTACACCGTCAAGGAGTACGAGCAGGGCAGCGTGAACCGCAGCGCCAAGTGGGAGAGCAGCCGCGGCCTGGGCCTGAGCTTCGGCTACAACGCCGTGGAGGACGAGCGCCACATACTCTCGCCCCAGGCGCTGGTACGGGAGCTGGTGTTCACGGTGGCCAACAACGGCAACCTCCTGATCAACGTGGGCCCGAAGGCCGACGGCACCATCCCGCCGCTGCAGGAGAGGAGCCTGCTGGGCATGGGCGCGTGGCTGGAGAAGAACGGCGACGCCATCTACGGCACCCGCATGAGCGAGCGCGAGACGCAGCAGGGGGAGGGCTGCAAGGCCTACTTCACCCGCAAGGGCGCGGACCTCTACGTCATCGCCGACGCCGAGGGCCCGGCGAGCCTGCGCATCGAGGGCGTGCAAGGCGAGGTCGAGCCGCTGGCGGAGGCGGGCGGCCTGCACTGGACGCAGGCGGACGGCGCGCTGACGCTGAACTTCGACGGCGCGCTGGAGTACCCCGTGGCCCTGCGCGTGCGCGGCGGCGCGGGGGAGTAAGCCCCGGCGTTCGAGCGCGAACATAGATCAAGGGGGATGTCTCCATCGGAGACATCCCCCTCGCTTGCGTCCGTTCGCTTTCGTGGGGCTGGTCGTGGCGGCCCCTTCCTTTCGCGTCTACTTCCTGTCCTTGCCGGACGCCTTCTTGGATTTTTTCTTGGACTTTGCGGAGCTGGAGCGAACCTCGGGCTCCGGCGTGATCCACGGCACGGACGTGAATTCGGAATCGGAATCAGACTCGGAGTTCAGGGATTCATCCTCGCCGGGCACTTCCTCAGCGGAATCCTCCTCGTCAATCGCTTCCTCAGCGGGTGCATCTTCGTCGGGCGCGTCCACAACGGAATCCTGCTCGTCAGGCGCATCCTCAGTAGAAGCGCCCTCAGCGAACGGCTCCTCGTCGAGCGCGTCCTCAAAGGAAGTCTCTTCGGTGGGCGCATCCTCGACGGGCGGTTCCGGGACGGCCGCCTCTTCATCAGAGGCTTCCTCTACGGGGGCTTCCTCCGTGGGAGCCTCTTCTACGGGGGCTTCCTCTACGAGGGTCTCCTTTGCGAGAACTTCTTCGATGGGAGCTTCCTCGACAGGCGCCTTTTCTACAGGCGCTTCCTCTGCGGCTGCTTCCCGGACGGGCGCTTCTTCAGCGGGCGCTTCCCCGGCGGGAGCGGGCGCTGGCGTGGGGAGGGAGGGTTCGGCGGCCGCGGCGGCTTGCGCGGGGCTTGGTTTCGCGGGCGCGAGGACGTCGTCGTCGAAGCCCTCGCGGTGCATGCCGGCGGCCTCCTTCACCATCTCGATCTCGCGGGCTTTCATCTTCTTGCCGTTGAACAGATCGTAGAGCACGGGCACCACGAACAGCGTCATCAGCGTGGCGTAGGTCAGGCCGCCGATCGTGACCACGGCCATGGGCTGCATCATCTCCGCGCCCATGCCCTGGGCCATCGCCATCGTGCTCATGCCCAGGATCGTGGTCAGCGCCGTCATCAGGATCGGGCGCAGGCGGACGCGGCCGGTCTCCAGCAGTGCCTCGCGCTTCTCCATGCCGGATATGCGCATCTGGTTCACGCTGTCGATGAACACGATGCCGTTGTTCACCACCACGCCGGAGAGCACCAGGAAGCCCACCATCGCGATGATGGACAGGTCCATGCCGGTGATGATCAGCGCCAGCAGGCCGCCGGTGAAGGCCAGCGGGATCGTGAACATGACGATGATCGGCGACTTGAAGCTCTGGAACTGGGCCACCATGATCAGGAAGATGAACAGCACCGCGATGCCCAGCATCGTGAGCAGATCCTTCATGTAGCCCATCACGGATTCGTTCTCGCCGGACAGGCCGATGGTGATGCCCTCGGGGGGCTGGTAGGATGCGAGCTTCTCCTCCAGGTCGCGGCTGACCAGGTTGGCGCTGTAGCCGTCGGCCACCTCGAAGCTGACGCTGGCTACGCGGGTCTGGTTGTCGCGGCGGATGCTGGACAGGCTCTCGCCGTTCACGATATCGGCGATGTCGCCGATGCGCACGAAGTGGGTCTCGGTCGTGCCCTCCACCTCGATCTCCATGTCGGCGAGCTCGGAGGGCGTGATGTTCAGGTTCTTGTCTTCGACCACGTAGAGCGTGTACTCCCGGCCGTCCAGCGTGGCGTCGGTCAGCGATACCTTGCCGTAGAGCCGCTGGGCCACGTACTGGTAGACCTGGCCCACGCTGAGGGAGTTGTCGCTGGCGAGCTCCTTGTCCACGACGATGGCCAGCTTGGGCTCGGCCTCCTCGCTGCCGTCGTCGATGTTCTGCGCGCCGTCCACCTGGGCGCAGATGGCGGCCAGCTCCACGGAGGTGTCGCGCAGCTTCTGGATGTCGTCGCCGGAGATGTCGATGGTGATGCCCTGGCCCGCGAAGGCGGACAGGTCCATCGTGGAGGTCTGGACGCCGAACACGGCGCGCTCGCCGTCGGCGTAGGGCGCGGCGCGCTTCTGCATCTCCGCGGCGATTTCGGCGTTCTTGCGGCCGAGCTCCGTGTCCACCAGCACGTAGTAGCTGTAGCCCGAGCCGCCGCCCATCAGCGACATCGCCGACGCGCCGGAGAGGGATACGTCCTTCACGCCCTCCACCTGCATGATCTCCTCCATGATGGAGATGGCGGCCGCCTCTCGCTCGGAGTCGGGCATGTCGGGATCCTCAAAGTTCAGCGACGCGCTCATCTGCTCGGAGTTGACGCTGGGCATGAAGGAGATGCCCATGTCCATCACCCGGTAGCCCGAGTAGGCCAGCAGCGCCACCGCCAGCAGCAGCACCAGCGGCTTGACCCGCAGCGCGCCGCTCAGCAGCTTCACATAGCCGCGCTGGAAGGCGCTGAAGAAGCGATGGGGCTTCTCCTTGCGGTTCTTGAACAGCGTGGCGGCGGCGGTGGGCACCAGCGTCATCGCCACCAGCAGGCTCGCCAGCAGCGAGAAGGCGATGGTCAGGCCCATGTCGGTGAACAGATCCCGCGCCATGCCCTCGACGAACACCACCGGCAGGAACACGCAGATGGTGGTCAGCGTGGAGGCGAACAGCGCGCCCGACACCTGGCTCACGCCCCGTATGCTGGCGGTCAGTATCGGCAGGTGCTCCTCGTCGCGCAGGCGGTAGATGTTCTCGATGGACACGATGGAGTTGTCCACCAGCATGCCCACGCCCAGCGCCAGGCCGGACAGGCTCATCACGTTCAGCGTGATGCCGGTGAAGTACATGCACACGAAGGCCACGACCACGCTGGTGGGGATCGACAGCGCCACGATCAGCGTGGGCCGCCAGTCCATCAGGAACAGCAGCAGCACCAGTATGGCCAGCGCGCCGCCGTAGACCAGGTTGTCCAGCACCGAATCGACGATCAGGTTGATGTAGTCGCCCTGGTTCATCATCTCGGTGATGTTCAGGCGGCTGTTCTCGGCCATCAGCTTCTCGTTCTGTTCCTGTTTTCCCTTATCCGCGGAGAGCAGTCCAAGAAGGCCGCCCCGCTTCTT
>CANQGC010000042.1 GCA_947600345.1 uncultured Clostridia bacterium | reverse complement strand
GAGCCGGTCGGCCCAAAGGCCGACTTGGAAACCCTTTGGGTTTCCAACCTCCCACCTTATCTGTGCGGTGTTGCCTTAAGAATCCCGCGGCGCGCCGCCTCAAATCTTCGATTTGAGCCGGTGCGGTTCGGCCTAAAGGCCGAACTTGGAAACCCTTTGGGTTTCCAACCTTCAAGGAACCTGAGGTTCCTTGGATCCTCCCTTCTGCTGCCACGTGCATAATGACGGCCTTGGGCCCCGTAGATCATGGGGCCCAAGGCCTGCCTCGCGTTCCACTTGCCGCCTTTCCACCTTCCGCCGCGCCCCTCACCTCAGCAAATACTTCTCAATCACCCAGGCGACGCCGTCGTGGTCGCAGTCCGGAGCTACAATATCAGCCGCATCCTTGGCCTCCGGGCAGGCATTCCCCATCGCGACCGAAAGCCCGGCCGCGCGCAGGATCTCGATGTCGTTCATGCTATCGCCCACGGCGATGGTCCGCTCCACCGGCACGCCCAGGTGGCGGCAGAGCTCGTTTAGCCCCCGGCCCTTGTCCGCCAGCTCCGACACCAGCTCCAGCATGTAGCCCAGCGTCTCCACCGACTGCAGCGGGCGCTGCGAAAGCTCCGCGTGCGCGCGGCTGCGCGCCTCGGGGCTTCGGAAGTACAGGTTGACCTTCTCGATGCGGAAGGGCCGCTCGCCGTAGTTCTCGAACAGCTTCTCGTCGAACACCGCCGTGCGGCGGAAGGTCTCCCGATAGGCGCTCACGCCGCACTCATCCACGAAGTCCGCGTCCGCCCGGCTGAAGTAGGACTGGTTGTCGTGGAACACCTGCACCACCGCGCCCAGCGCCTCCGCCCGGGACAGTATGTAGCGCATCTCCTCCACCGGCACCGGGTCCACGTGGATGGTGTGGTCGTACTTCCGGTCGTAGACGCAGCTTCCGTTCTCGCAGATCATGTAGCGAATCTCCGGGATGTCGCGCACCACGTCGCGAATCTCCGAGAGGCACCTTCCCGTGGACAGCGCCACGTGCTTGCCCGCCTCCGCCGCCCGGCGGATCGCGGCGCGGTTGCCCGGCGTCACCCGAAGGTCGCTGTTGAGCAGCGTGCCGTCCATGTCCAGCGCGATCAGTTGATATTCCATTTCGCTCTCCCTCCAATGCGCATCCATTATGGCAGAATCACTTTGTGTTTTCGCTTCCGCGGATGTAAAATCATCGTGGCGTTGCGGGAAAATGCTTGCACGTTTTTCACGGAATGTTTATAATGCAATATGTATCATTTTAGTTTGGAGGTTGTTCCATGAGGAAGAGCGGCGTATTGATGCACGTCACCTCCCTGCCGTCCGCGGGCGGCGTGGGTACGCTGGGGCGTGCCGCTTACGAGTTCATAGACTTTGTGAAGGATTCCGGCATGGACATCTGGCAGATGCTTCCGGTGGGCCCGACCGGCTACGCCGAATCGCCCTACCAGAGCTCGTCCAGCCGCGCCGGCAATCCGCTGATGATCGACTTTGAGATGATGATCGAGGACGGCCTGCTGCCCGAGGGCAGCTATGCGCCGCTGCCCCACTCCGACAAGGTGGACTTCGAGGCCGTCAAGGCCCAGAACACCGCGCTGCTGCATCAGGCGTTCGAATACGCCAGCGGCCGCCTGGCGGACGCGCTCGCCGCGTTTGAGGATTCCCACCCCTGGGTGCGGGACTACGCGCTGTTCTGCGCCGTCAAGGAGAAGTTCGGCTTCATCTCCTGGATGGACTGGCCGGACGAGGCCATCCGCCGCAGGCGGCCTGAGGCCGTGGCGGAGTGCGCGGCGGAGCTCTCCGGCCTGGTGGACTACTACATCTTCGGCCAGTACGTGTTCTTCTCCCAGTGGGCGCGGCTGCACGACTACGCCCGTGCGCGCGGCGTGAAGCTGATGGGCGATCTGCCCATCTACGCGGCGGAGGACTCCGCCGACGTGTGGCTCGATCCGGACATGTTCGAGCTGGACGACGACCTCCGGCCCAACCGCATCGCGGGCGTGCCGCCGGATTGCTTCAATGACGACGGCCAGCGCTGGGGCAACCCGCTCTACAACTGGAAGCGCCACGAGGAGACGAAGTTCGCCTGGTGGATCGACCGGCTGCGGGGCCTGAGCGAGATGTTCGACATACTGCGCATCGACCACTTCATCGGCTTCGCGCACTTCTACGCCATCCCCGCCAGCGAGCCCACGGCCCGCAACGGCAGGTTCGAGCCCTCGCCCGGCCAGAAGCTGTTCCGCCGGGTGAAGCGGGAGCTGCCGGGGCTGGACATCGTGGTGGAGGACCTGGGCGTCTACAACAAGCGCGTGGAGCGGCTGCTGAAGTCCTGCGGATACCCGGGCATGAAGGTGCTGCAATTCTCCTTTGACGATGGCAAAGATGGCAATCCGGCCGCGGACTATCCGGTCAACTGCGTCGCCTACACCGGCACCCACGACAACGAGACCACGCGGGGCTGGTGGGAGAACCTGGACGAGGAGGCGCGCGCCATCGTGCGCGAGAGGCTGGGCATGGCGGACTTCGACGACGATATCAATTCCGCGATGCTGGACGCGGTGTTGGGAAGCGCGGCGGAGACGGCCATCGCGCCGATGCAGGACCTGCTCGGCCTGGACAACGCCGCGCGGATGAACCTGCCCGGCAGCGTCGGCGGGAACTGGCTCTGGCGGATGGAGGATGTGGACTACGCGCCCATCGCCGCCCGGGTGCGCGCGCTGAACCGCCGCTATGAGCGCGGCACGCTGCCGAAGCTCGATGCCGGCGCCATCCTCGCCGACGCGGAGCGCATCGCGCGCTGGAAGTACCACTGTGGCCTGGCGGAGCTGTGCGCCGAGGATCTGCACGGCGCGGTCTCCGAGGCCGTGATGCAGGCCATCGCCCCGGAGTGGGCGGACTGCGAGGCCGCGCGCGGGCGAAAGCGCCAGGCGTTCTACCTCTCCGCCGAGTATCTGGTCGGGCGGCTGGTGTACAACAATCTGTTCAGCCTGGGCATCCTGGAGGACGTGCGCGAGAAGCTGGCCGCGAAGGGCGTCGACCTGGCCGCGCTGGAGGACATCGAGGACGCGGCGCTGGGCAACGGCGGCCTGGGCCGCCTGGCCGCCTGCTTCCTGGACAGCGCCGCCACCCACGATGTGCCGCTCACCGGCTACGGCCTGCGCTACAGGTACGGCCTGTTCAAGCAGCGCTTCGACGAGGAAGGCCGCCAGGTGGAGGAACCCGACGACTGGATGTACTGCGGCGATCCCTGGAGCATCCGGCGGGACGATCGCGCGCAGCCGGTGTTCATGAAGGGCCTGACGCTCTGGGCGATCCCCTACGACATGCCCGTGATCGGCTACGGCGGCAAGAACATCGGCACGCTGCGGCTGTGGCAGTGCGAGGCCATGGCCGACGATGAATTCAACTTCGAGCGCTTCAACGAGCAGGACTACGCCGCCGCCAGCCGGGGCAAGAACCAGGCCGAGGACATCACCAAGCTGCTCTACCCCAACGACACGCTGAAGGCCGGCAAGCTGATGCGCCTGCGCCAGCAGTACGTGCTGGTGAGCGCCTCGCTGCAGGACATGCTGGACGACTACTGCGACCAATACGGCGACGACTTCTCCCACTTCGCGGAGCTCCACGCCGTGCAGCTCAACGACACCCACCCGACGATGGCCATCCCCGAGCTGATCCGCCTGCTGATGGCGCAGGACGTGAGCTTCGGCCGCGCCTTCGACATCGCGCAGCAAACCTTCCGCTATACGAACCACACCGTCATGCGCGAGGCGCTGGAGTGCTGGGACGAGAAGCTGATGCGGGAGGTCTCGCCGGAGCTGGCGGGCGTCATCCGCCGCATCGACCGCAAGCTGGCCCGGGAGCTGGCCAAGCGGGAGGCGCCCGAGCCGGACGCCATGCGCATCGTGCAGGACGGCAGGATTCACATGGCGAACCTGGCCGTGTATGGTTCGTCCTACACCAACGGCGTGGCGGCGATCCACTCGCAAATTCTCAAGGACGACGTGTTCCGCGAGTGGTACGCCCTCTACCCGGAGCGCTTCCAGAACAAGACCAACGGCATCACCCAGCGCCGCTGGCTGGGCCTGTGCAACCCCGAGCTGTGCAAGCTTCTGGATGAGGCGGTGGGCCCCGGCTACCTCACCGACCTGTACAAGCTGGACGAGCTCAAGGACAAGATCGACGACGATCTCGCCGCGCGCTTCGTCGAGGTCAAGCGCGAGAAAAAGCGCCAGCTGGCCGCGATCCTGCGCGAGAGGGAGGGCGTGGACATCCCGGAGCACTTCGTGTTCAGCGTCCAGGTCAAGCGCCTGCACGAGTACAAGCGGCAGCTGCTCAACGCGCTGTCCATCTGGGACATCTATCAGTCGCTGAAGGATGGCAGCCTGACCGACTTCCCGCCCACGGCCTTCCTCTTCGGCGCGAAGAGCGCGCCGGGCTACCAGCGGGCCAAGGCGGTGATCTGCATCATCAACCGCATGGCGAGGATCATCAACGCCGATTCGGAGACCAGCGACCGCCTGCGCGTGTGCTTCGTGCAGAACTACAACTGCTCCTACGCCGAGCACATCATCCCGGCGGCGGACATCTCCGAGCAGATCTCCCCCGCGGGCACCGAGGCCAGCGGCACCGGCAACATGAAGCTGATGCTCAACGGCGCGGTGACGCTGGGCACCCGCGACGGCGCGAACATCGAGATCTTCGAGCAGGCCGGCGAGGAGAGCAACTTCCCCTTCGGCGCGACCGTGGAGGAGCTCAACGCCATCCGCGAGGACTACGACCCGATGGAGCTCTACGAGGCAAACGAACACCTGCGCCGCTCCATCGACGCGCTGATCGACGGCACGCTGGGCGAGGACATCCTCCCCGCCGACCAGGAGGGCAGCTTCGCCGAACTGCGCGACTCGCTGCTCGTGGGCGCGAGCTGGCATAAGCCGGACCACTACTTCGTGCTCTACGACTACGCCTCCTACATGGAGGCCAAGCTGGCCGCCATCCGCGCCACGAAGGACGAGCTCGCCTTCGCCAGGATGTGCCTTGCCAACATCGCGGGCGCGGGCAAGTTCTCCTCCGACCGCACCATCGCGGAGTACGCAAGGGAGCTCTGGTTCGTCTGACGCGCACATAGACGGGCGGCGCTTCGCAAATGCGAAGCGCCGCTGATTTTTGTCCGCTGAAAGCCCCGCACAAGCGGGGCTTTCAGCGGACGAGCGAAGCATCGCCGCGACCATGTCGCGGCGATGGGATGCGGCTTCGATTCAGTTTCGCGCGGCGCTCAGGTTTCGCACGGCCTCGCAGATGCACCGGGCGGGATCGTCGGAAAACTCCCGGGCGCAGCGCCGCTCGAGGGATTGGAGCGCCTCGGGGGACTCCAGCATCGACGCCACGCGGCGGGCGAAGGAGTGGGGATCGCGGAAGGCGGCGGCGCAGCCCAGCGACACGAAGAAGTCCATGTTGCGGCTCTCGCAGCCGGGCACGGCGTCGTAGAGCAGCATTGGCACGTGCTTGTGCGCCGCCTCGGTGCTGCTCAGGCCGCCGGGCTTGGTCAGGAAGAGATCGGCGGCGTCCATGTAGGAATCCATCCGATCCACGTATCCCTTCACCAGCAGCTTCTTCGAGTGCAGCAGCTTGCGCAGCACGCCCTCCAGCGCGCGATTGCTGCCGCAGATGGCCACCAGCAGCGCGTCCTCCGGGAGCTTGTCCAGTATGTTCAGCACCATGCGGCCCATGGGCCCGCCGCCCATGCTGCCGCAGCTGAGCACGGCGATGTGCCGGTCCGGCGGCAATCCGAGCTGCGCGCGGGCCGCGTCTCGGTCGCCGTGCCGCAGGAATGCCGCGCTCACCGGGATGCCGGTGGGAATGAGCCTCTCCCGCGGAATGCCCAGCTCGGCAAACTCGGGAACCAGCGCGGGGTGCGGGATCAGCCAGGCGTCCACGTCCAGCTGGTTCACGCCCGGGCTGCAGGTGTAGTCGGTGGCCAGGAAGAAGCAGGGCAGCTTCGTCCGCCCGGCGTGGCGCAGGCGGCTGACCAGCGCCGCGGCGAACACGTGGGTACAGAGCACGGCGTCATACTCGCCGGAGTTCAGCTTGTCGCGCAGCGCCCGCAGCGGGGCGCTGAGGCGGCGCTTGGCGGTCCTCTCCAGCTTCCTTTGGAAGGGCTGTCGGTGGGAGAGCTTCTCCTCCACCCGGTAGCCCCAGCCGTAGAGCCGGGGCATGCCGCGATAGAAGAACACGTGGCCGCGGCAGACCACCGCCTCGCGGAGCCTGCCCATGTAGGCCAGGCCATTGGCGATCTCGCAGGAATCGCCCTCGGCCTCGAAGCGCTGCTGGATGGCCCGGGCGGCGGAGTTGTGGCCCTCACCGGTGTTGCCGGAGAGTATCAGTATGCGCATTTCGAATCCGCTCCTCCCGCTGCTTCAGCCGCTCGGACAGTGTGACCAGCGTGGGCCGGTTGTAGCGCTGAATGATGATGAAGGGCACGTGGCTCAGCCCGTAGAGCACGGCCATCAGCGCGCCCCAGGGCGTCGGCCAGGCCAGGTAGATCGTGAAGGACAGCAATAGCAGCGCCCAGTGCACGGCCTCCGCCACGCAGGTCTCCTTGGCCACGCGGGCGACCTGCTCCGAGGTCGCCGTCATCGCCACGGACTTCTTCACCATGTCCGGCGCGACGCGGCTCATGTCGGGCAGCCGCCGCTTCCAAGCCTGCACATGCAGGGCATAGTAGACCTTGCCGTTCCGCTCCCAGGGCCTGGGGCCGAAGGGAAAGCGGCGCGGATCAAAGAGCTCCCGGGGCAGCGCCTCGCCGATGAAGTGGGATGCGACGCCCAACGCGGCGATGATTCCGATGCTGAGTAATAGGCCCATCCGATCGACTCCGTCTTTGTAGGATGGAATTATTATAGCACAGGTTCACCGAAAAATAAAAGGGGTGGGAGGCGATTTTTCGAGAGGACGAACGAACTTCCCACATAGCACGGGCGTCCCCCAGAAGGGAGAATCCAAGGAACCTCAGGTTCCTTGGCAGGTCTGGGCAGCGCCCAGCGTAGCCCCAGAGGTTGCGCAAAGTAGGCGGTCGCGATTTGCAACAATAGCACCACTCCCAGCCGGCCCGCGGTATCAAAAACATCGTCCAGCGATGCGTACAATCGCCCCATCGCTCCCATACCGCGGGCCGGCGGCGACACCTTTGCAAGGTTGGAATCCCTTTGGGATTCCAAGTCGGCCCTGTGGGGCCGACCGCCTCGGTCAAATCAAAGATTTGACCGAGGCGCCCGGGAGCGCAGCGATCCAAGCAAAGGGAGCCCGCCACTAACTCGCAGGCGAAGCCTGCCGGGCGACGTCTCGCCAAGATAGGACGATGCGATTTACAGATGAAGTTCCGACTCCCTGATGCAATGCAGCGCGCCGCGTCTGCCGCTTCGCTTTGGGAGGTCAGTTCCAGATGCCATCGCTTGCGGGTATTCGTGGCGGTGCGTTAGAGAGTTAGTGGCGGCTACTTTTAAATCGGGGAAGCTGCGCTTCCCCTCATAAAAGGCGCGCCGCCGCGGCCCGCGGTTTGGAGGCGATAGGGCGTTGGTTCGTTTGGCTGGGGCTTTGATTGGATACCGCGGGTCGCTGATCTGCTGATGCCAGGACGCAGAAATCCTGGCCTCGAATCTATGGGCCAGGATTTCGTCGCCTCGAACTATGCTGCCATTCGGAACGTACCGCAGGACTTCTGGGCCTTGCGCATATGGGCCCGGAAGTCCGTCGCTTGAACGCGGCAGCAGGCGGAAGGCGGCACCGCCGCCCTGGGCTCTGCCCAGACCTGCTTAAGGGACTCTGTCCCTTAAGAATCTCTGCCAAGGAACCTGAGGTTCCTTGGATTCTCCCTTCTGCTGCCGCGCATAAACGACGGACTTGGGCCCAGTAGATGGGGCCCAAGTCCTGCCTCGGTTCGCATTCCTCAGCGCTTGACGCTCAGCGTCGCCTTCTGTCCGTTGATGTTCCACTCCTTGGCGTAGGCGCCCTCGGGAGCTTCTCCCTCGCCCATCGCCGTCGCCAGCACCGCGCCGGAGATCTCCTCCCCGTTCCGCGCGATGACCTCCGCCAGCTCCTTCGTGGTCTGATACGTCACCTGAATCCGGTCCACCACGTCGAAGCCCGCTTCCTTGCGCATCGTCTGCAGCTTCGAGATCAGCTCGCGCACGTAGCCCTTCTCGATCAGCGCCGGCGTCAGCGTGGTGTCGATCACCACCGTCATCTCGCCCTCGCTCTCCGCCACAAATCCCGGCTTCTGGCTCGGCGTGATCAGCGTGTCGTCCCGGCTCAGCTCCACCTCCGTGCCGTCGAGCTCGAACCTCCAGCTCTCGCCCCGGTCGAAGGCATCCACCATCGCGTTGCCGTCCACTTCCTTCAAATACGCGCCGATCTTGCCCAGCAGCTTGCCGTACCTCGGCCCCAGCGTGCGCATCTGCGGCTTGATCTGGTAGGCGGTAAACGCCCGGGCGTCGTCGATGAACTCCACGCGCTCCACGTTCAGCTCGTCGCGGATCAACGCCGCGCAGTCGTCGGACAGCTCGCTGCCCTTCACGTACAGCGTGCCCAGCGCCTGGCGAACTTTGATGTTGGCGGTGCTGCGCGCCGCGCGGCCCAGCTGCACGGCCTGCATGACCTCCTCCATCTGCGCCTCGAGCTCGGGATCGATCCACTTCTCCTCGCAGGCCGGGAAGTCGCTCAAGTGCACCGACTCCGGCGCGCCCGTCACGTTGCCGACGACCAGGTTCTGATACATGGACTCGGCCATGAACGGTATGAACGGCGCGCAGACGTGGGCCAGCTTGGTCAGCACGGTGTAGAGCGTATCGTAGGCCGCGAGCTTGTCCGGCGTCCAGTCCTTGCCCCAGAAGCGAGACTTGCTCAGGCGGACGTACCAGTTGGACAGCTCGTCCACGAAGCTCTGGATCGCGCGGGCGGACTCGGTGATCTTGTACTGCGCCAGGCCCTCGTCCACGGTCTTGATGAGCGTGTTCAATTTGCTCAGCGCCCACTTATCCATCAGCGTGTAGTCCTTCGGGTCGGCCTTGTGCACCTCGGGCTGATAGTTGTCGATGGCGGCGTACATGGCGAAGAAGGCGTAGGTGTTCCACAGCGTGCCCATGAACTTGCTCTGGAGCTCGCTCACCAGCTCGCCGGAGAAGCGGGTCGGCAGCCAGGGCGCGCTGGAGGCGTAGAAGTACCAGCGCACGGCGTCCGCGCCCTGCTTGTCCAGCACCTCCCAGGGGTCGACCACGTTGCCCAGGTGCTTGGACATCTTGCGGCCGTCGGCGTCCTGCACGTGGCCCATGACCAGGCAGTTCTTGTAGCTGGACTGGTCGAAGATCAGCGTGGAGATGGCGATCAGCGAGTAGAACCAGCCGCGGGTCTGGTCGATGGCCTCGGAGATGAAGTCCGCCGGGAAGCGCTTCTCGAAGATCACCTTGTTCTCGAAGGGGTAGTGCCACTGGGCGAAGGGCATCGAGCCGGAGTCGTACCAGCAGTCGATGACCTCGGGCGTGCGGTGCATCTTGCGCCCGCACTTCGGGCAGGTGATGGTCACCGCGTCGATGTAGGGCCGGTGCAGCTCGATGTTGGGGTCGACATTGTCGCCCAGCTCGATCAGCTCCTGCCGCGAGCCGATCACGTGCTGGTGGCCGCACTCGCACAGCCACACCGGCAGCGGCGTGCCCCAGTAGCGCTCGCGGGACAGCGCCCAGTCGATCACGTTGTCCAGGAAGTTGCCGAAGCGGCCGTCCTTGATGTTCTCGGGCATCCAGTTGACGGTCTGGTTGTTGGCCATCAGCTGATCGTGCACGGCGGTCATGCGGATGAACCAGCCGCCGCGGGCGTAGTAGATCAGCGGCGTGTCACAGCGCCAGCAGAAGGGATAGTCGTGCTCGAACTCCGGCGCGGAGACGAGCTTGCCCTCCTTCTCCAGATCGGCCAGGATCAGCGGGTCGGCCTTCTTGACGAACGTGCCTGCCCAGGGGGTCTCCTTCGTCATGTTGCCCTTGGTGTCCACCAGCTGCAGGAAGGGGATGTGGTTCTTCTTGCCGACGCGGTTGTCGTCCTCGCCGAACGCCAGCGCGATGTGGACGATGCCGGTGCCGTCGGACATGGTGACGTAGTCGTCGGCGATGACCGTCCAGGCGTTGTCGAACTCGGGGTCGTTCTTCAGGGCCTCCACTTGGAAGTCGAACAGCGGCTCGTACTTCATGCCCACCAGCTCGCTTCCAGGGAAGGTGGTCTTGTTGGTGACTTCCACGCCCTCGCCCAGGATGTTCTCGATCAGCGCGTCGCCCATGATGATGGTGCGGCCGTCGTAGTCGAAGCGGGCGTAGGTCTCGTGGGCGTTCACGCACAGCGCGGTGTTGCTGGGCAGCGTCCACGGCGTGGTCGTCCAGGCGTAGATGTAGGTGTTCTCCTCATTCGCCACCTTGAAGCGCACCACCGCCGAGCGCTCGCGCACGGTCTTGTAGCCCTGGGATACCTCGTGGCTGGACAGGGCGGTGCCGCAGCGGGGGCAGTAGGGCACGATCTTGTGGCCCTTGTAGAGCAGGCCCTTCTTGCTGATCTCCTTCAGGCTCCACCACTCGGACTCGATGTAATTGTCCTCGTAGGTGACGTAGGGGTCCTCCATGTCGCACCAGAAGCCCACGCGGTCGGACATCTCCTCCCACATGCCCTTGTACTTCCAGACGGACTCCTTGCACTTCTCGATGAAGGGCTGGATGCCGTAGGCCTCGATCTGCTCCTTGCCGTCCAGGCCCAGCTGCTTCTCGACCTCGAGCTCCACCGGCAGGCCGTGGGTGTCCCAGCCGGCCTTGCGCAGCACGTTCTTGCCCTTCATGGTCTGATAGCGCGGAATCAAATCCTTGATGGCGCGGGTCTCGATGTGGCCGATGTGGGGCTTGCCGTTGGCGGTGGGCGGGCCGTCGAAGAAGGTGAAGGTTTCGGCGCCCTCGCGCAGCTTCACGGACTTCTTGAAGATGTCGTTCTTCTTCCAGAAGTTCAGCACTTCCTTCTCGCGCTCGAGGAAATTCATCGAGGTGGAGACCTTTTCAAACATGCGGGTATTCCTCCGTTTCGTTGGTTCGCCCGGAACGGGCGATGCAAAAAAT
Organism: uncultured Clostridia bacterium; assembly: GCA_947600345.1. Taxonomy (GTDB): domain Bacteria; phylum Bacillota; class Clostridia; order Christensenellales; family Aristaeellaceae; genus SFTH01. Next base: position 3,923 of record CANQGC010000042.1, on the reverse strand, counting down.
ATGCGCCTTCATCCCTTGGGACGAAGGCGCTTCGCGGTACCACCCAAATTGACGCGGCGGACGGCCGCATCCTCTCATTCTCGCTGTAACGGGCGACCCGGCGGAGCCTACTCGCGCGATGGCTTTCGATCCGCTGCTCGGAGGCGATTCCCCGCGGCGCTGCCCGCCGGACTTCCACCAACTCCGGCTCGCTGAACGGCGCGCAACCTCGGGCGCTCCTCGTCAAAGCAATTTACCCTACTATTATAGCCACTCCGGGCGCGCTTGTAAAGCCCGAGCGGGAATTTAACGTGCGCGGACGCGGTGAATCAGCCCGGAGAAGCGGTTCGAGCGATCCGCCCGCTGGGCATCGGCGTAGGCGCGGGCGTACTTGGCGTTCTCCGGCTGCTGGTGCACGGCGACGCTCAGGTAGATCAGCGCCTTGCGGGTATCGTTGAGCTTCATCTGCATCGCGCCGAAGAGGTAGTTCCACTCGGCGCAGCGCGTGGCGATGCTCATCAGCATCCTGCGCGCCAGCGGATACTGACCCCCGTCGATCAGCTCCTCGATGCGCTTGAGCGTGCGGGCGTCGGTCTCGGCGTCCCGGCGCTCGGTCTTGTCGTCCAGGCAGGCGCGGTAGGCGGCGTTGATCTCCGCCATCTTCTCGTTGGCCCAGTCGCGCTCCGGGCCCTCCTGGAAGCGATCCGGGTGCCAGCGCCGCGCCAGGTTGCGGTATGCCTGGCGCACCTCGGCCTTGGTGGCCATCGGGGTCAGGTCGAGCACCTCATATGCGTTCAAAGGCTTCACCTCTGGTATTTCCTATTCATGCGAAACATCCATCATTCTTGATAATTTCGATTATAAAGGAATTTCCCTCTCCTGTCAAGCGCGCCCGGGTTGAGAGCGTGGAAAGGGTGGATTGCGCCCCATCGCCGCGGAACCGGCCCGATCAGCCGGGCAGGTATTCCCGGATCGCATGCATGAACATGGTCCCCTCGTCGTCGGAGGTATTGCTGCGGTAGGACAGCTTGTGGAAGGGAGAGAAGCGCAGAATCTGCTCCCAGAGCTCCGGGGTGTAAGGCATGAGCGCGTTGAATTGCAGCATGTGGGGGTCGATGTTGTTGAACGGGGGCGTCGCCGCCCATTCCTCCGGGTATCTGCGCGCTGCGATCGAGAGGAACAGGTGGAAGATGAAGTAGTTCTTCAACCTCGATTCGCGCTGCCAGTACGCGTACAGCAGCTTCTTCGTGAGCAGCAGTATGGGGTGATTGCTCACGGAGCCGATGAACCAGTTGGAGGCCACGATCGGCGTGACGTCCTTCGGGGAGATCCGGTACTCCCGATAGAGGAAGAGGGGCGCCGCCTCGATGACGGGCATCAGCGCTGGGGATGTGCACAGCACGGTGGCGTCGATCCACAGCCCGCCGTACGCGCACAGCAGCTCCAGCCGCACGAGATCGGTGTAGTGCGCCCGGGGGATGATGCCGCGGCGGTACTTGTCCTCGACGAAGTCCGGGAGCTGGACGTAGTCGTGCAGGTTGGTCTCGTCGAGCGTGACGATCTCGTATCCGGGCAGGTTTTGCCGGAGGGAGTTCAGGCACGCCCGCACGATGTCGGGGGCGCTGTCAAAGCCCTGCAGCCAGCAGACCCATATCTTGTGGCAGTTGCGCTGCTCCTTCGCTTCGATGGGCGCCTCGATGATTTCGCGGTACTGCTGCAACAGCTTGTCGTACAGCGCGCACTGCCGCGCGTCGCGCACGAGGTTTTGATTGCGAAGACGAAAGATTCCGAGCGTGTGGAAGGGATTCCGGAGATAGCGCGCGGGTCCCTTTTTCCGCGCGCCCTTCTTCGTAAGCCCGGCAGCACTGCCAGCGAGAGAATTCCCTCCCCCAGTTTCAAACATTCGTAACACCCACTTCGCTTATTCTTCAAAAGCTCTCCCGTATGAGGTCGTACTATATACTGGACATTATACTACATACATGTAAAGAATCAAGGGTGCTTCCAGGTTTCGCCCGAAAGTTGTTGCGCAAAGGTTACAAATGTCACCAGAAGGATACAAAAGATTAAAGCCTTCCGGCCATTCCTTTACTCCCCTGGCGAAAAGGAGTAAAATAAGTTCGAAAAATGAGGTTTGATGTCGGCGAGAGGGGCGTGAGGAACTTGCGAAAGCGCAAAGGGGCTCGAAAGGCCGCGAGGAAGCGGCGCAACCCGCTGCTGATGCCCGCGCTGTTCCTGGGCATCGCCACCATCATATTGGTGGGCGTGCTGCTCGTTCCCTCCCCGCAGAGCGGCAAGCTCAGCGGCATCGAGCTCTACGGCGAGGATCCCGAGGTGGAGGTCTACGGTCCGGAGCTTCCCAAGAGCACGGTCGGAAGCTACCCCGTGCCGGTGGTGGAGAGCGTGGTGCTTCCGGAATCCACCGCGAGCACCGAGGAGACCATCTACGTCTACGCCTCCGACGATCAGGAGTGCTACCACCTCCCCACCTGCAAATTCGCCTTCGCGAGCGGACACAAGTTCAAGATCTCCGAAGCCCTCCTGCTGGGCTACAAGCCCTGCGGCAGGTGCAACCCCCCGACCCAGGGGTGAGGCGCTCCGCACACGCGCATAAAAGAAGGCCCCCAATTGAATAGAAGACAAAGCCCCCAGTCCAATGAGACCGGGGGCTGTTTCATGCTCATTCGGCCGCCGAAGCCGGGCCGCCTGCTCGCCTCAGTCCTCGCGGCCCATGACCTTCCTGCACCAGCACCTTTGCCCACAGTGGGGGCACCGCAGGCAGCGCTTCGTCCACAGGTGCTCGCCCCAGAGGTATTGGCGAAAGCTCGGCACGAACTTTTCGCCGCAGCGCGCGCACTGGTACGTGTTCATTTGAAGCTCTCGCCCGGGCGCACCTCTCGCAGCACGATCACCAGGCGGCCGCGTTCCTGGCTGGAGGAGCAGGTCGCCAGCGTCAGCAGCTTCTCTCCGTACTCCGCCGTCAGCGGGATATCGATCAGCGAGCGCGATTGCACGTCCGCGATGTATTGATCGAAATCCGCCTCATCCGCGAAATCCGTGCGGTCGAAGGCGTAGTAGCTCGGATCGTCCGCAAGGACGGTGGTGTGGAAGATGGCGATGGGGACATAGTTGACCGTCTCGTAGAGATCGACGAGCTGGAAGATGGGGTATTCCTTCATGTGCGAGGCGCGCTCGAAGTGGCTGAGGGTACCGAAGCGGGAGCCGTCGCGCATGTTGTGGCCGTAGAGGATCAGGTTGTCGCTGCGCGGCCAGAGGGAATCGCGGCAGTCCATGTAGACCATGCCTGCCGGGTCCTCGCTGCCGTCGAAGCGGTGCGTCATGTAGTAGCTGTTGTCCGTGGTCTGGCAGACGTAGAGCGTGCGGTCGCCCTCGAAGTGCAACAGCCCCACGGCATCGGGATTCTGCTCCTGCAGCGCAACGATCTCGCGCCTCTTCTCCGGCACGGGCGAGAGGGTTGCAGCGGGCGCGGGGGTCGCGGTGGCGGCCTCAAGCGCGGCATGAAGCTCCGCCGCCGAACGCTCCTCGAAGGCGATGCGCCCACTGCCGATCCACTTTTGGACGATCATTCCAACCAGCGCGAGGAAGACCGCGATCAGGACAATTTCCAGGGCGAGAAGGAATCTGTTCCTGCGCGATTTCATGCGACAGCTTAACGACGCAGCAGGCAAACTCCCCTTCACGTGCCGAGGGGGAGTTTGTCTGTGCGTTGAATGATTATCTCGAATCGGCTTACTCATGCGGTGTTTTTGTCTTGAATGTAGTATGCGACGTTGTCAAGCGCGGGCGCGGTGATGCTCTGAGCCATACCGCAGCGCCAAGGGAGGAAACGAGTTATGCCGGCAGCTCGCATGTTCCGCACGCTGCCGGCATAGGGAAGCAGGGCATCACGTTTTGGTGCGGCGCTTGTGAACGAAGATTGCACC
>CANQGC010000041.1 GCA_947600345.1 uncultured Clostridia bacterium | reverse complement strand
TTGCACTTGGGTCCTACTTCAGCTTCTCAAAGTCCTCCGCGCCGTGCTTGCACAGGGGGCAGACGAAGTCCGCCGGAAGGTCCTCGCCCTCGTAGACGTAGCCGCAGATCTTGCAGACCCAGCCCACCTGCTGCTCCTCCTTCGGCTGCGGCTTGGGCTTCACGTGCTCGAAGTAGTAGGCGTAGGTCATGCTCGGCTCCTTGGAGAGCACCTGGGCCTCGGTCACGTCCGCCACGAACAGCGTGTGCGTGCCGTAGTCCAGCGCGTCGATTACCCGGCCCGAGAGGAAGGCGTTGGCGTACTGGTTCAGATACACCACGCCGTTCGCGCTCACGCGAATCTCGTACTTGCCGTCGAACTTCTCCACGTCCCGGCCGCTCTGGAAGCCGAAGTGCTGGAACAGCGCGAAGGGCGCAGAGGTCGCCAGGATCGAGACGTTGAACTTCCGCGTCTTCATGATCATGTCGTGGGTGAAGTTCGCCTTGTTCACGGCGATGGTGATGCGCTTGGGCGAGTCGGTCAGCTGCACGGCGGTGTTGATGATGCAGCCGTTGTGCTTGTCGCCGTCCTGGGCGCTGAGCACGAACAGGCCGTAGCTCAGCTTGAACATGGCCGTGTTGTCGATCTGCGCGGTGGGAACCGGCGCGGGCGCGGCGGGCAGCTCCGCCCCGGCGCTCTCGGCCAGCGCCTGGGCCATGGCCTCCAGCTCGTCCAGGTGATCCGGCTTCACGGCGCTCTTGATGGTGATGGTGTTCTCAATGAACTCCGCGCCCTTGAGCGCCGACAGCTCCTTGCGCATCAGACCCGCGGCGGTGGGCGCCCAGCTGCCGTTCTCGATCAGCGCGAAGGTGCGGTTCTGCAAATTGTGGTTCACGATGTCGTGCACCAGGTTCTCCATGCTGATGAAGATGCCCGCGTTGTAGGTGGTCGTCGCCAGCACGATGTGGCTGAAGCGGAAGGCTTCGGCGACGAGGTAGGAGGAGTGGGTCACGGAGGCGTCGTACATCTTCACCTTCACGCCCTTCTCCACCAGCTTGCCCGCCAGAATCTGCGCGGCGTTCTCGGTGTCGCCGTAGACGGAGGTGTAGATCAGCAGCACGCCCTGCTCCTCGGGCATGTAGTGGGACCAGGCCACGTACTTCTCCAGGAAGTCGCCGATGTTCCTGCGCCAGACGAAGCCGTGCAGCGGGCAGATCATGTCGATCTCGATCGTCCCGGCCTTCTTCAGCGCGGCCTTGACCTGGGTGCCGTACTTGCCCACGATGTTCGTGTAGTAGCGGCGCGCTTCGTCCATGTAGTCGCGCTCGAAGTCCACCTGGTCGGCGAACATGCAGCCGTTGAGCGCGCCAAAGGTGCCGAAGGCGTCGGCGGAGAAGAGGATCTTGTTCGTGATTTCGTAGGTCATCATGACTTCGGGCCAGTGGACCATCGGCGCCATCACGAAGGTGAACTGCATCGCGCCGGTGGAGAGCGTGTCGCCCTCCTTGACGATCAGCACGCGGCCATTGCCGGTGTCGAAGTCGAAGTACTGGCGGAGCATGACCTCGATCTTGGCGTTGCAGACCACGGTGACCTCGGGGTAGCGGCGCACGACCTCGCCCACGGTGGCGGCGTGGTCGGGCTCCATGTGATCGACCACCAGGTAGTCGAGCTTCCGGCCCTGGAGCATGAACGCCAGGTTCTCGAAGAAGCGCTCGCTGACGGAGCGGTCCACGGCGTCGAGCACCATGGTCTTCTCGTCGTCCACGAAGTAGCTGTTGTAGGAGACGCCGTCGGGAATGGGATAGGCGCTCTCAAACAGCGCCAACCGGCGGTCCTCCCCGCCGATCCAGGTGATCTTGTCCGTAACCTTTCTTACGCAGTGCATGGTATCGTTCCTTTCTTTAATGAATATTCTATCGTTTCATCCATGTGGACGGTGAGAGCGTCAGCAGCAAGGGGAAGATTTCCAGGCGGCCGAGGAGCATCGCCAGGGAGAGCACGATCTTGCTCAGGGGGTTGTAGGCGAAGTAGTTGGCCGTGGGGCCGACGGCGGCCAGGCCCGGGCCGATGTTGTTGAAGCAGGCGAAGGTGGCGCTCAGGTTGGTCTCCAGGTCGAAGCCGTCCAGCGTCAGCAGCATGTAGACGGCCACGGTGCAGACCATGTAGATGGCGAAGTAGCTCGACACGCCCTTGAGCGTGGCCTTGTCCACGGTCTTGCCCTCGAACTTCACGGCGTTGACCGAGCGGGGGTGCAAGAGGTGCCGAATCTCCCGGCCCACGGTCTTGACCAGCATCACCGCGCGGGAGACCTTCAGGCCGCCGCCGGTGGAGCCCGCGCAGGCGCCGATCATCATCAGCAGTAGCAATATGCCCTTCGAGAACTCCGGCCAGAGGTTGAAGTCGGTGGTGGCGTAGCCGGTGGTGGTCATGATCGAGGAGACCTGGAAAGCCGAGAGCCGCACTGCCTCCTCGAAGGTCTTGCACAGCGGCAGTATGTTCGCGGCGATCAGCGCAACGCTCACCAGCACGATGCCCAGGTAGTACCAGAACTCGCTGCTCTGGGCCGCCGCCTTGAAGCGCCGGGCCAGCAGCAGGTAGTACAGGTTGAAGTTCACGCCGAAGAGGAACATGAACACGGTGATGACCCACTGCAGGTACGGGCTGTAGCCGGCGATGGAGTCAGCCTTCACGCCGAAGCCGCCGGTACCGGCGGTGCCGAAGGCGTGCACCACGCTCTCGAACAGCGGCATGCCGCCCACCAGCAGCAGTATGATCTCCACCAGCGTCATGCCCACGTAGATCTTGTACAGTATGCTGGCGGTGTCCCGGGCTCGGGGCAGCAGCTTGCCGACCACGGGGCCGGGCATCTCCGCGCGCAGGATGTGCATGGAGCGGTCGTTGGAGCCGGGCACTAGCGCCATCACGAACACCAGTATGCCCATGCCGCCCACCCAGTGGGTGAAGCTTCGCCAGAAGAGCAGGCCCTGGCTCATGGCCTCCACGTTGGTCAGAATCGACGCGCCGGTGGTGGTGAAGCCGCTGACCGTCTCGAAGAAGGCGTCCACGTAGGAGGGAATTTCCCGCGCCAGGAAGAAGGGCAGCGCGCCCACGGCGGACCAGGCGAGCCAGGTCAGCGCCACGGTGACGAAGCCCTCGCGGGCGTAGATCAGGTCGCTGTCGGGCTTGCAGAAGCGATTCAGCGCCCCGCCGCCCACCAGCGCCACGACCGCGGCGAGCGCCAGATACAGCGCGCACTTCTCCCGGTAGATCAGCGCCACGGCGGTGGGCAGCAGCAGAAGCGCCGCCTCCGCCATGAGCATCGTGCCCACCGTCTTGAATACCATTTTCCGATTCATAGCTGCCTCGAAGACTTACTGAAGTATGTCGGATAGCGTGTGGATGCGCATGCCCGCGGCGAGCACCACGACCCGGTCTCCGGCGTGAATGGCATCGTCGCCGGTGGGGATCAGCGCGTGCCGGCCCCGGGAGATGCCGGTGACCAGTATGCCCTGCCTGAGCTTCATCTGCTTGAGGGGCACGCCCAGCGCGGGGAAGTCGTTCTCCACGCGGAACTCCAGCGCCTCGGCCTTGCCGTCGAGCAGGTGGTAGAGCGTCTCCACGTTGCTGCCCATGGAGTTCTGCAGCGCGCGGGCGTAGCGGATGAGCACGTTGGAGCTCACGGACCGGGCCGAGATCATCGTATCGAGCCCGAGCCGCCCCGCGATGCTGATCAGCTCCGTGCGGTTGACCTTGGTGATGACCTTCGGCACGCCCTGGGACGAGGCGTAGAAGGAGATCAGTATGTTGGCCTCGTCGGTGCCGGTCAGCGCGCAGAAGGCGTCCATCGAGCGCAGGCCCTCCTCGAGCAGCAGCTCCTGGTGCGCGCCGTCGCCGCAGATCACCACCGCCTCGGGCAGCAGCTCGCTCATCTGCTGGCAGCGCTCGTGGTCCTGGTCGATGAGCTTGACGCTGGTGCCGCTGGCCAGCAGCATCCGCGCCAGGTAGTAGCCCATGCGGCTCGCGCCCAGTATCATCACGTTGCGCGACTGCTTTTGCAAAATGCCCATGGTGCGCATGAGCTTCTGGATCTCGCTCCGGGCCGCGGTGACCTCGATGCGGTCCCCGGCCTGCAGCTGGAAGTCGCCGCGGGGGATGGTGACCTCCTCGCCCCGCTGCACGGCGCAGATCAGGAACTTGGCCTGGTACTTCTTGCGCAGATCGCTCAGGCTCACGCCGCAGAAGGGGGAATCCTCGCGCACGCGCAGCTCGACCATCTCAAAGCTGCGGCGGGAGAAGTACTCGATCTTGTCCGCGCTGGGGAGCTTGAGCACGTTGAACAGCTCCTGGGCCGCGATCAGGTCCGGGTTGAAGGACGTGGACAGCTCCAGGTGGTGGCGCAGGAAGTTGATGCTCTGGGCGTTGTACTCAGGATTGCGGATGCGGGCGATGGTGTGCTGCGCGCCCATCTTGCCCGCGATGAAGCAGCTGAGCATGTTCAGCTCGTCCGAGTCCGTGCAGGCCACGCAGAGGTCCGCCTTGGCCACGCCCGCCTCGTTGAGCGTATCGTAGTCCGTGCCGCTGCCGCAGACGCACATGCTGTCGTAGATGTTGGAGATCTCCGTGATGACATCCGGATCGGTGTCCACCGCCACGATGTCGTGGCCCTCCGCGAGCAGGCTGGAGAGTATGGTCTTGCCAATCTTTCCGCAGCCGACGATGACGATCTTCATAAGGATTCCTCGATCCTCCCAAGAATTGGCGGCGCGAAACCGCCCACACAGCGATTATATTACAAAAGAGAAAATATTTCCACCATTTTTGCGGATAAGTTTGCAGAAACCGGCGAATTTCCCACCGGTGGTGCGAGCTTTATTCGGCTCAGCACCCGGAGAACTCCGCGAGCTTCCGCCCGGCGTCCTCCGGCAGCGCGAAGGCCACGAGCTCGATCAGCGCCCGCAGGAGAATCTCCGTCCGCGCCTCGGCGCGCAGCGTCACCTGCTCGGCGGTCACCGACTTGCGCATCAGCAGCCAGCCCTCGGGGAAGTCCGCCCGCACGCCGTCCAGGTGGGAGATCTCCGCGCCCGCGGTCTTCGCCGCCGCCTCGACCCGGTCGAGCCAGCCCTGCTGCCGGTCGTAGGGGCAGAACAGCCGGATATCCGGCGTGATGGGCGGGCAGACGATGCCCGCCGCCAGCGCGCTCAGCTTCGCGCCGGATTCGCCCAGCAGCTCCGCCATCGTCAACGCGGCGAACAGGCCGTCGTCGTAGCCCAGTTCGCCGAAGAAGAAGTGGCCGCTGACCTCGCCTGCCAGCGCCGCGCCGTTCTCCAGGAAGCGCCTCTTGATGAAGGCGTGGCCGCTGCGCTCGGGCAGGGGCGTTCCGCCCATCTCCAACACGGCGTCGCGCACCACCGAGGAGGACTTCTGGTCGTACACCACCGGCGTGGGATGCCCCGCGAGCAGCTTGCGCACGAACAGCACCAGCGCCTTCTCGTTCTGCACGGGGGCGCCGGTCTCGTCCAGGAACACGGCCCGGTCGCCGTCGCCGTCGAAGGCCACGCCGAAGTCCGCGCCACAGCGGCGCACGGCCTGGCTCGTCTTCCCCAGGCAGGAGTAGTCCGCCGGGTTCGGCGAGCGGTCGGGGAAGCGCCCGTCGGGTGCGCAGCTCAGCTCGGTGACGCGATAGCCCGCCCGGCGGAACGCCTCCGGCGCGACGGGCCCCATCGCGCCGCAGCCCGCGTCCACCAGCACGTGGAGCGGCTTCGGCGCATGGAAGCGCTTCGCCAGGAAGTCCAGGTAGTCGCGCGTCACGTCCCAGTGGGTCAGCACTCCCGGCCCCGGGGCAAACGCGCCGCGCTCGACGATGCCCTCCAGCGCGTCCATCCGCTCCCGAGTGACGGGGGTGTCGCCGATCATGAACTTCACGCCGTTGTACTCCGGCGGGTTGTGGGAGGCGGTGACCGTCGCGCCCGCGGCGGCGTCGCCATGTTTCAGCGCGAAGTAGAGCGCCGGGGTGGGGATCGTGCCCAGGTCGACAACCTCCGCGCCGGAGTCCAGCAGCCCGCGCACGAGGGCGTCCTTCAATTCGGGCGTGGACGTGCGCACGTCGCCGCCCACCAGGAACCTGCCCGGGGCCATCGTCGCCAGCCCCCGGCCGATGCGGTAGGTCTCTTCCGCCGTCAGCTCGCGGCCGTAGACGCCGCGCACGTCGCAGTCCTTGTAGATGCTCATCTCAGACCTCCACGCCGTAGAATCTGCGCACGTCGGCGCGGAACTTGCCGTAGATCTCCTCGTAGCGGGGAACCAGCGCAGTATCGGGCTCTACACTGGCAGTGTAGCGGATCATCGCGTTCGCCGCGCGCGTAAGCCCGCCGAAGTGCTCCGAGGCCGCCAGTAGCGCCGAGCCCATCGCCGCGTCCACCACCTCGGGCACGCGCAACTCGCGGTTTAGAATCGACGCGCGAATCTTCAGCCACAGCGCGCTCCGGCAGGCCCCGCCGGTGGTGTAGACAGTGTCGCCCACCGCGCAGCCGAGCGCCTCCATGCGCTCGAAGGCCAGCCGCTCGCCGAAGCCCACGCCCTCCATGATGGCGGGGTAGAGCCTGCCGCCGGTGACGTCGCCCACATAGAAGGGCTCGCAGTCCGGCAGCACGAAGGGGAAGCGCTCCCCTCTTCCCGTGAGCGGATAGCAGCGCACGCCGGTGGGGATCAGCGCCTCGGAGGCCTCGTTCATCTCGTCGAAGCTCTTGTCCCCCCGGGCGAAGTTCAGCACCCGCCCGCCCAGGTTCGCCGCGCCGCCCAGCAGCCAGCTCCCGCCCGGCAACAGGTGGGAGTAGCTCGAGCCGTTGGGGTCGATGACCAGCTTCTCCGTGACACCCTTCAGCACGAAGGTGGTGCCCAGGATCGACGCCCATCTTCCCGGCGCGACCGCGCCCGCCGCCAGCGCGGAGGCGTAGCCGTCGGTGGAGCCGCCCACGACCCAGGCGCTGGTGGGCAGCCCCAGCCGCGCCGAGGCCGTGGCGCTGACCCGGGCGATGGGCTCGCCGGGCCGAACCACGCGGGGAAGCTTCTCCAGATCGAGGCCGAGCTTCGAAGCGTACTCCTCAGGCCAGCGCTTGTCGACCAGGTCGTAGCCGGTCTTCAGGGCGTTGGAGTAGTCCGATGCGGCATACTCCCCGCAGAGCATGCCTGCGATGTAGTCCGCCTGGTGGGCGAACAGCCGCGTCCGCTCGTAGATCTCCGGCAGCTCATCGCGCACCCAGAGCACGCGCGGCAGCGAGAACGAAGCGCCGAAGCGGTAGCCGAGCTTCGCCTCGATGTCGCCCAGCGCCGCGTGGGCGATGGCCGCCTGCGTCCGCGCCCGGGGATCGTTGTACATGATGCCGTTGGTCAGCGGCTGCATGTCCCGGTCCAGCGCCACGATGGTGCCGCTGGTGCCGTCGATGGACACGGCGGCGATGTCCTCCGGGCTGCCTAGCTGGCTGGTGCAGACCTGGATGGCCCGCTCCGCCGCTTCCACCCACGCCGCGGGGGACTGCTCGTACCAGCCGCCGGTCTTCGCCACGTTCAACTGCGCAAACGGCACCGAGTGCGCCGCTGCGATGGAGCCGTCCTCACCCGCCACCACGCAGCGCACGCCCTGCGTACCCACGTCGATTCCCATAAAGAGCATCGCTTCCGCCTCCCTTTCGATCCATGCATATAAAATCATTATACCGGCGCGCAGTGGAATGCGCAAGGTAGTTTTGGGAAAGTTCACAGGAGTACTTCCCCGGTCCTTCGGACGTGAGACATCCGCGCCTCAGATCTATGGGCGCGGATGTCGGGGAAGCGGGAGCGCTCCGTCAGAAACGCAACGCAGGACTTCTGACCCTCGGATCTATGGGGTCAGAAGTCCGTCGCTCATGTGCGGCAGCAGGTGGCCGCCGGCACTGCCGGCTAGAGCTTTGCCACGAACTCCGCGATGGCGGTTTCGTCGGGGCGCATGGCGAGGATGGTCTGTTCCAGCAGCTTGTCCAGGTCCCAGCCCAGCAGCTCCGCGCCCTGGCGGATGATGTCCCGGGAGCAGCCCGCGGCGAACTTCTTGTCCTTGAACTTCTTCTTGAGGGACGAGAGCTCCATGTCGCCCACGCTCTTGCTCGGGCGCATGCGGGCCGCCGCGCCGATCAGGCCGGTCAGCTCGTCCGTGGCGAAGAGCACCTTCTCCATCTCCAGCTCCGGCTTCACGTCCGTGCAGATGCCCCAGCCGTGGCTGACGATGGCATGGATCATCTCCTCGGAGACGCCGCCCTCGCGCAGCAGCTGCGGGGCCACCTGGCAGTGCTGCTCCGGATAGAGCTCGAAGTCGATGTCGTGCAATAGCCCGACGATGCCCCAGAAGTCCACCTCGTCGCCGTGGCCCAGCTCCTGGGCGTACCAGCGCATCACGCCCTCGACGGTGAGCGCGTGCTGGATGTGGAAGTGCTCGTGGTTGTACTTGGTCAGGAGCTCGTACGCCTGATCCCGGGTGATGCTGCTCGCAAGCATGGGTATTCTCTCCTTTACGCTTTGTAGTCCATGATGATCGCCGCCGGAAGCTTCGCGACGGTTTCGGGAGTGAGCTCGATCACGTTCGGCATGCGCACCGCGTTCATATCCTTCTCGAACTGCTCCACGGTGCTGATGGGGTTTGTGTCGTTCGCGTGGATGCGGTAGTGCATCGCCACGGCGCAGCGGGGCTTCGCCAGCGCGATGATCTCCTCCGCCTGGGGCGTCTCGATGGTAAAGTAGCCGCCCACGGGAATCAGCATCAGGTCGAGCCCGCTCAGCGCCTTGAGCTGCTCGTCATTGGGCATGTGGCCCAGGTCGCCCAGGTGGGCCAGCGTCACGCCGTCGGCCTCGATGCGATAGATCAGGTTCGGCCCGCGCTTCGCGCCGCGCACTTCGTCGTGGAAGCAGGGCACGGCCGTGATCTTCGCGGAGCCCACCGCGTAGCTGCCCGCCGCGCGGATGGTCTGAAACTTGCCCTTCAGCGACTGGGTGTGGTTGTGGTCGAAGTGGTCGTGGGTCAGCAGCGCCGCGTCGCAGGCGACGGTGCACTGGGGGTAGGGCACGGTCTCATCGAAGGGATCGAGCACCAGCGTGGTGCCGTCCGCGCAGGTGAGCGCGAAGCAGGAGTGTCCGAAGTATTGCAGCTTCATGAGGTTTCCTTCCTTTGCTTAATCGGTCGCTATAAAGGGTCTCTATGGTTCTTCATTGCCAGGCGCGTCCCTGCGATCGAGCATGTGAAGCAGGATCGCCGCGGCGTACAGGCCGCCGCCGCAGCCGCCGCGCAGCGCCACCGCCGCGCGCTGGCGAAGCTCCCGGTCGAGGGCCTCGACTTCGCCGGGGGACGGATGGCCGTCCAGCAGCTTCGCGGCCCGGGCGAAGAGGGAGAGGTTCTCCCGGTCGGGCGGCATGCCCTTGAAGCGGGCGAGGCTTTCGCAGAGGGCATCGGGGGGCTCCCGGAACCGCCGCTCCCAGCGCAGCAGCCAGGCGGGCTCGGGCAGCAGGTAGAGCAGAGCGCCCCGACGCTCGGCGAGGAAGCCGGGCACCTCGCGCAGCTCCGGCGCGAAGGCGGGGGCGTTGGTGACGAACAGCGCGTCGCCCCGGTCGCGCTTCAGGAAGGCGCGCGGCGGTAGAGCTGTGCGCGCCTGGGCGCGCAGCTGGCGCAGGGGTCCGGCGTCGGTGTACATGGGCAACACCTCCGAAGGCGCGTCATTCTCCGCGCAGGCTGTAGTTCAGGATGATCGTCTCCCGCCGCCGGTCGAAGTCCACTGGCTCGAAGGTCAGGCTATCCTCCGCAATGCCGCCCAGGCGGTCGCGCATGAATTCCCGCGGCGCGCTGTGGCGGGGGAGGAAGTCGTTGAGGAGCTCCGTTCCATCCCTCCGAACGCGGACCCGCGCGCGGTATTTGGGCTCCACGTAGTTCGGGATGATCCTGAAGTATTCCCCCGACGGGGCCGAGGCGCTCCGGTGCGGGACCGCGCCGCGAATCGTGTCCCTGTAGCCCTGGGGCATGTCTGAGGCCTCCGCCTCCTCCGGGCGCAGCCAGTGCAGCGTGCCGCCGTCCTCGTCCGTCAGCACCTCGGGAACCTCCAGTGCCCGGCACAGGAAGGGGACGATGAGCACGCTCCCGCCGCCCACCTCGTAGAGCCAGGGCTCCCGCTGGGCCAGGACCTCGATCCGAATCCCGGACTCCTCCCGGAACTCGGTGATCAGCCGCTGCTCCAGCGAGGCATCCCCCGGCTCCAGCCGCCCGCCCGGCAGCTCGAACTCCTCCCGCTGGTTCCTCCGCAGCAGGAGCTTCCCCTCATGCTCCAGCACGCCCTTGACGGACACGGAGAACCGGGCCTCGTCCGCATGTGCGGCAGTCTGTCGTTCCAATGCGCTTCACTTCCCTTCGGGCTTCGGCATTGCCGAGGTCTCAATCCACGTACCGCCGGAACACCTCCGGCAGGAATTCGATCAGATCGGCGGAGTTCATGCCCCTGGGTCCGTACTTCGCCTGGGCCAGCTCGCCCGCCAGGCCGTGGAGCTCGCAGGCGGCCGCGGCGGACTGTGCGACCGTGCGGCTCGACTGCTCCGCCAGCAGCGCGCCCAGCACGCCGGAGTAGACGTCGCCCGAGCCGCCGCGCGCCATGCCCGGCGCGCCGGAGGCGCTGACGAAGACCTCCTCCTCGCCTGCGATCACCCGGCTCGCGCCCTTCAGTACTGCCGCCGCGCCCAGACCGGCCAGCGCCCTGGCATCCGCGATGGGATCGCTGCAGGCGCGCCCCAGTAGCCGCGCGGCCTCGCCGGGGTGGGGCGTCAGCACGTGACGCGGGCGAAGCTTCGATTGCAGCGCCGGATCCTCCGCGATCAGGTTCAGCGCGTCGGCATCCACCACGGCGGGAAGCCCGCCCTCCAATACCGTCGCCACGGCCCCGGCGCAGGCGCGCCGGGACAGCCCCGGCCCGATCACCGCCGCGCTCTTGCCCGCCAGCGCCGCGCGCAGCGGCTCCACCGCCTCGGGGGCAATCGCGCCGTCCCGCTCCGGCAGCGGCACGCACATGGCGCAGGGGGCCAGGGTTTGCAGGATCGGGACGACGCTCGCCGGGCAGGCGATGCTCACCAGCCCCGCGCCGCTGCGCAGCGCCGCCTTCGCGCACAGCGCCGCGGCCCCGGCCATGCCGAAGGAACCGGCCACGATCAGCAGGTGCCCGCACTTGCCCTTGTGGATGTTGCGCCGCCGGGGCGCGAACATCCCGCGCAGGTCGCCGGGTTCAATCTGTACGGGCAAATCCGCCGGGAACGCGGAATCCGGAAAGCCCACGTCCGCGATGATCAGCTCTCCGCACGCATCCAGCCCGTCGCCCAAAACGTGCCCCGGCTTGGCGAACTGGAACGCCACGGTACAATCCGCCTCCACGCAGGGCGCAAAGCGCGCGCCGGTGCGGCCGTCCAGCCCCGAGGGAATGTCAGCGGCGACGACCCTCGCCCCGGCGGCGCGGTCGCGGTTCATCCGCAAAATCAGCTCCGCCGCCGCGCCCGAAGGCGCGCGGGACAGCCCGGTCCCGTAGAGACAGTCCACCCAGAGATCGGGAACTTCATCGATAGCGGCAGTATCCCCGCGCGCCGCGCCGGACTCAGCGGGGGTTCGACTCCCCTCAGCCCCGCCATCGCAAATCAGCTCATTCACCCGCGCCGCATTAACAACCGCATCCGCCGACCTCGCCGGCGCCGCGGCGAACACGCGCACATCCATCCCGGCCTCTCTCAGCATCCGAGCGCAGGCATACCCATCCCCGCCGTTGCCCCCGGGCCCGCATGCGACAAACGCGCTCCGCACCCCCGGAAACCGCTCCAACGTAACCTCCGCCAACGCCCGCGCCGCGACCTCCATCACATCGATAGACGCCACACCAGACGCCCGAAAGTACTCCGCCTCACAGGAACGCATCACTTCCGGATCAATCAACCTGCGCATGGAAGCCCTCCTCTCAAAGAAGCATAAGGCAAATTCCTAAAACCCATCGTCCCCCAAACCAACCAGCAGGTCCCAGGGCGCAGCCCTGCCGCAGCGAAGCGGAGGCGTAACCCCCGTACCCCATACCAGCAGAGGTCCGGGGGCGCAGCCCCCGAACAACGGAACCCCTCGACGCGGGGGTCGAGGTCCCCGCGAAATGTGAGTATCGCAGCTGAACTAAGCTCGGTTCCTCCCCGGGTCCAGGGCCGCAGCCCTGGTCAGGAGAGGGAGGAGAGAATCCAAGGAGGAAACGGGGGGCGCTTGACGCTCCCCATTCCTCCTTGGGCCGCCGGCAGGCGCCCCTGCCGTGAGGCAGCAGCGAAAATCCGCAAGGATTTTCGCTGACCGGAATCCCCAGTGGGGATTCCGAACCCTATGCCGCCGTGCAGGCGGCATGCGCCCGCAGGCGCAACACCTGCGCTCTGCAAGCGCCCATCGCATAAACGAACCCAAGTGGGAGCTTGAGGGCCCCGCCCTCAATTGTGAACATTATATCACAAATCCCCCTCCCTGCCCAGTTTTTCTTGTAAACGCAACAAAAAACCGCTATACTAACCTTGGCCAATTATGCGGGCGAAGCTCCACGTAGTGGAACAAACGCCCCAATGCCATCCGTCCAAAAGCCGTGCGCAGCACAAAAGGAGAATTCATCTATGCAAGTCACCCAGCGCTTCGCGCAGTTGTTGAAGGAAAACGTGGGCAAGGTGATCGTGGGCAAGGAGGGCGCGGTCGAGCTGATGATGATCGCCATCCTCTGCCGCGGCCACGTGCTGATCGAGGACGTGCCGGGCGTGGGCAAGACCACGCTGGCCAGCGCCCTGGCGCGCTCGCTGGACTGCTCGTTCAAGCGCATCCAGTTCACGCCGGACGTCACGCCCTCGGACATCACCGGCTTTTCGATGGCGAACCTGAAGACCGGCGAGCTCGAGTACCGGCCCGGCATGATCATGAGCCAGATCGTGCTGGCGGACGAGATCAACCGCACCTCGCCCAAGACCCAGAGCTCGCTGCTCGAGGTCATGGAGGAGGGCCAGGTGAGCGTGGACGGCAGGACCTACGCCGTGCCCCGGCCCTTCATCGTGCTGGCGACGCAGAACCCGGTGGACTTCGTGGGCACCTATCCGCTGCCCGAGGCCCAGCTGGACCGCTTCTTCATGCGCGTGAGCATCGGCTACCCCAGCGCCGAGGAGGAGATCGACATCCTCGAGCGCTACACCAGCGGCCAGAAGCCCATCGAGGAGCTTCGGCCCATCTGCGCAAGCTCCGACATACTGCGGCTTCAGCAGGAGGTGGAGAAGGTGCACTCCTCCCGGGAGGTGCGCGCCTACATCTCCAACATCGCGGCTTCCTCCCGCAGGAACGGCGCGCTGCAGCTGGGCGTGTCCACCCGCGCGGCGATCTCGCTTCTGCGCGCGGCCCAGGCCAACGCGCTGCTGCAGGGCCGCGACTACGTGACGCCCGAGGACGTGCAGCGCATGGCCGCGCCGGTGCTGGCGCACCGGCTGGTGCTCTCGCCGGAGGCCAGGATGCGCAACATGTCGCCCGAGCGCGTGCTGCAGGGGCTGCTGGGCGGCGTGCAGGTGCCGGTGAAGGTGCGCGCCAGGGAGCGCGCCCATGAGAAGCGCGAAGGCGAAAAGGTGAAGGAGAAGTGAGCGGACGCTTCGCCGGAGTGCTGGCCGCGATGGTCGCGCTGCTGGCCACTGGCCTGGCCACGGGCACGAGGATCTACTACGCGCTGTTTCTGCTGCTTGCGCTGATTTCGGCCTACGCGCTGATCTCGGTGCTCTGGCTGCTGGCCACCGTCAAGGTGCAGATGAAGGGCGTGCGGCCCCACATGATGCGCGGCGAGAAGCTGATGACGATCCTGACCGTGGAGCATCACTCGCCGCTGCCGGCGGGCGCGCTGCGGCTCAAGCTCAACGTGCCGGGCGGCGCGGGCGGGCGGCAGGAGATCCGGGTGAACGTGCCGCCGTTCAAGCAGCAGCACTTCCGCAACGTGATTCGCTGCCCCCACCGGGGCAGCTACGAGGTGGGCCTGGTGCAGCTCACTGGGCAGGATGCTTTCGGGCTGTTTGAGATTTCGCGCAAGCCGGAGGCGAAGCTGATGCGGGTGGAGGTCCGGCCCCGCCCCCGCAGGATGCCGCCGATGATATTGAAGGCCACGGACGTGGGCCCGGAGTTCCGCTCCCGCGCCACCGAGGATACCGCCTCGCCGTCGGACGTGCGCTCCTGGCGCGAGGGCGACGAACTGAAGAAGGTCCACTGGAAGCTGACGCTGCGCAAGCGCGAGCTGATGGTGCGCACCTTCGAGGAGAGCGCCCGGCCCGACACGCTGGTGATCCCCGACCTGGGCGAGGTCACGGCGCTGAGCGACCAGAAGCTGACCCTCGAGGACGCCATCTGCGAATCGGCGCTGGGCGCGGCGAAGGCCCAGCTCGATGCGGGCTTCCCAGTGCGGCTGACGCTGCAAACCAAGCGGCCCCAGGAGCTCGCGGGCAGGAGCGCGGCGGATATCGCCAGCTTCTCCGACGCGCTGATGCGGGTGGAGTTCGACTGCCCCCACCCCTACGAGCAGACGCTGATGCTGGTGTTCCAGCGCATGCAGCGCACCGGCGGCGCGGTGCTGGCGACCAGCCGGCTCACGACCCGCACCGTGGACATCGCCCTGCGCATGCAGCAGCGGGGCATCCAGGTGAAGCTGATCTGGGCCGCCGACGCCCCGAGGGACGAATCTCTGGAGATGCTGGAGCGGCTGAAGATGGCCGGGGCCAGCGTGGAGCGCGTCGATCCCTGGGCGGAGAATCCGCCGCCCCAGCCGCCGCCAACCGATGGGGACGACAGCGCCGTGGACGACGTGTTCGAGGTTTGACCCGCTATTTTCGATATGGAATCACGCGAGAGCTTGGGGACTTGGAATGGATAGAGGCAACCGACTGCTCCGCGCCGCGTGCACGGCCCTGACCGCCGCGCTGATGGCCGGATGCTCCGCATACATGATCGCGCGCGCGCTGGGGCTCACGGCCCCCTGGGCGGGCGTGTATCTGCTGGCGCTGGCCGCCGCGGGCGTGACCCAGCTGTTTCGGC
>CANQGC010000040.1 GCA_947600345.1 uncultured Clostridia bacterium | reverse complement strand
CGATCTCGTCCATGGTGCTGACGGAATCGATGCCGATGTCCGCGGTTCCGGAAACCACGTTCTCCTCGTCCTGATTCTCGCTCGCGCGCTGGGCGAGCTCCTTCAGGCAGTAGGCGCACAGCTCCTGGCCGGGCACCACCGGGTTTTCCCCACATTCGGAACAGAGTTCGATCGTATCGTACTGTTCGCTCTCACCGCGAACCTCCCGCCGGCAGACGGAGCACATCTTCTCCGTGTCCAGCATGTAATTCAATTCGCAGCGTGGACATTTGATGAGACCCATCAATCTTACTCCTCTCAGAATAAAGATGATTCTTCCCTATGCTCTCGGCCGGGAAGGATTTCCCGTCAATTCCTTCCAAGGTGTAATTATACACGATTGTACGGAAAGCGCAAGGGGGAAATGACACAATTTTGTGTTTTTTCTTAATTTTATTTTTGCGCTCTCAGCCAGTCTGCCAACCGCCCGATATCCTCCGCGTAAACCGGGCGCAGCGCGGGGTTGTAGATCAGCGAAGCCGGGTGGTACATGGGGTAGAGCCGCACGCCGTCGGCCTCCAGAAAGCGCCCGTGCACGTCGCCGATCACGTGGCCCGGGCCCAGCAGCGCGCGCAGCGGCACGTTGCCCAGGCTGACCACCAGCTCGGGCGAAACCAGCGCGATCTCCCGCTTCAGCCAGGGCAGGAAGAGCTTGACCTCCTCCTGGTTCGGCGGACGGTTCACCACCCGCCCCGCCGCGGACAGCTTCGTGGGCCGGAACTTCACCGCGTTGGACACGTACAGCTCCGCGCGGTCGATGCCGGACAGCGCCAGGAACTCGTCCAGGTTCTTGCCCGCCTTGCCCACGAAGGGCCGCTGCTGGAGCGTCTCCTGCTCGCCGGGCGCCTCGCCCACCAGCATCACCCGCGCGCCGGGCCTTCCCTCCCCGTGCACCAGTATCTTATGCTCGCCCGCGTAGAGCTCGCCAATCAGCTTCTCCAAATCGCCGCGAAGTTTCTCCAGTTCACTCGCCATGCTCCTCACCCGCCGCTTCAATTTCCCTTAGTTTGTCGCGAATCTTCTGAAAATCATCCCACGAGGCGCGCTTCAAGGAAGGTTCTCTCAGCAGCGCGGAGGGATGGTAGGTCGGCATGAACCAGATTCCCTTGCGCTCGTACCAGTTGCCGTGCTCGCGCATGACGGAAATTTCCTGCTGCAGGGCGTAGCGGCAGGCCACCTTGCCCAGCAGCGCCACGACCTTTGGCCGGACCAGGCCCACCTGGGCGCGCAGGTAGTTCAGGCACGCGGCAGCCTCGTCGGGCTGGGGATTGCGGTTCTGGGGCGGGCGGCACTTGACCACGTTGCAGATGTACACCTGCTCCCGCTCCAAGCCGATGGCGCGGATCATCCGGGTGAGCAGCTCGCCGGAGCGGCCCACGAAGGGCCGGCCCTGCAGGTCCTCGTCCCGCCCGGGGCCCTCGCCGATGAACATCAGCTTCGCGTGGGGATCCCCCTCGCCGGGCACCACGTTCGTGCGCGTCTCGCACAGCCTGCACTTTTCGCAGGCGGAGATCTCCTCCATCAGTTGCGGCCAGGAAGTACGCATATCTCATCCATCCTTTGTATCGCACGAGAAGAAAGTCTTGTAAGGAAAGCCTTGTAAGAAAACCTCGTAAGGAAAGCCTCGGTAAGGAGAGCCCTGTAAGAAAAGCAAAGCCGACGCCGACGCGCCGGGCTCCGCCATATTTATTCCGGAATGATGATGGCCTTCATGAAGGTCTCCCAGAGCTTGTGGAAGGTGACGGGAACATCGCCGATCACCCAGCGCACCAGCGCCACGAGCAGCACGATGCAGGCGACGAGCACCAGTATGCCCGCCACGATGGCCAGAAAGTCGAACATCCCCGCAAAGACCTGAAACTTTACCTTGCGGCGGCGCGCCTCCTCCCGCGTATAGAGCTTCGGCATGCACTCGCCCCCTTCGCTGACAGTATAGCACAACCATTGTAAAAGCGCAATCCCGAACAATGGAGAATTAATCCGGCCGGTCTGCTTATCAAATCAAATCCGGCGGCAAAGTTGCAAACCCTTCGGGTTTGCAAGTCGGCCTTTTGGCCGACCGGCTCGGTGCAAATTGAAAATTTGCAGCTCGCCGCCTGTACGCCGGATTTGGTTTCCCCAGAGCGCAAGCGGAGGGGAAACAATACCTGAGGTCAGAATCCCTTTGGGATTCTGAGTCGGCCCAATTGGGCCGACCGCGACGATCGAATCCAAAGGATTCGATCGCCGCGCCGCCCAGTCAGGTTTCCGCCCGGAAACTCGTGAGAGTTTCAGGAAACCGCAGGCCTCTCCTCACGCTCGGAAAATCGTCAGATTTTCCGAGCTTAAGGACCGTATTCTATGATCTCAGGCGTCGACTGGTACGTGCTCTTGCAGAGCACGTCGCGGCTGATCTCGTTGCCCTGGGCGTCCCAGCGGATCTTGTAGGCGGTGGCCGTGTGGCCCTTCTTGCCCTTCTGAAGCTTGCGCGTCTGGCCGCTGAGCAGCTCAAAGCTGACCTGGTACTCGGTCTTGTAATCCACGTCGCCGGTGGTGACGCCCTCCACGGTGATGGTCTCGCCGTTGGGCAGGAGCTTGCCGAACACGCCGAAGCGGATGCGCTTGTCGTCAGTCACGGTGCAGGCGATGTAGACGTCGCCGTCCGAGGTGTTGGTGAACTTCAGATCCTTGCCGCCCCAGTCCACCGCCGCGTCCTTGCCCAGATCCACGTAGCTGACGGTCAGCGAATGGGGGTGGCGCTCGTTGATCTCGAGATCGGCCTTGACCGCCGCGTTGAACAGCGTGGTCGAAACCTGGCAGATGCCGCCGCCCACCTCCTCGGTCACCGAACCGCCGGAGTAGGCCGTCGCCACCTTAAAGCCGCGCGCCGCCGTGCGCTGGCCCACGGTCTCGTTGAAGGAGAACCGCTCCCCCGGCCGCAGGCAGGTTCCGTTGATGATGGACACCGCCAGGCGGATGTTCGACAGGCGGTTGCTGGAGGAGGACTCCGCGTTGGTCACGGCGCTGGCGATCATGCCGTACTGGCTGGACACATCCTCCCGCCGGACGGCGGGCTGGATCACCTCGATCTTCCGGGAGATCGCGCCGCCGCCGTCGTTGAGCGCGCTCTCCAGGGCGTTGACGAGCGCATCCTGGTCGAGCTTCCGGCCCTCGGCGGACTCGGTGAACGTAAACTCGTAGGTGTCCGGATCGAAGCCGGTGAGCCTGGCGTCCTGGGGATCGGCGTCCATCGCGGCCGCCATCGCGGCGGCATAGCGGCGCACCAGGCCATCGTCGTAGTTCACGCGCTCCACGCGGTACGCCTTCGCCCGCCCGCTGGAGGCCCGCAGGAAGCGCTGCCGCAGCGAGCCGCTCCTTCCGGTGTTCCAGGCGCCGGAGAGCACCGATTCGTAGTTGCTGGCGTAGCCCAGCTCCTGGGCGGTGATGCGCGTGCCGTCGTCGAGCACCACCGCCGCCTGGCGGTAGGCGGGCTCGATCTGCCTGTCCCAGTAGTCGAGTGCCTGCTCGAGCGTCATCTCCGACACGTCCACGCCGTCCACCGTCGTGCCCGGGTAGAAGGTCTGGCGCGAAACCACGGCCTTCATCTCCGCCAGCGCCCGGTACTCCATCGTGCGCCAGGCGCCGATGCCGAACAGGCTGAGGATCGCCAGCACCAGCACCAGGTTCACAAAGCCGAAACCGCGATTGCCGCGCTTGCGCCCGCCGCCGGAGGGGCCTCCCGCTCCCGGCGCGCCGTCCAATTCATCGTAGGCGTCCCGCCTGGGCGGCTTCTCCCGCTTCTTCCCCGCCTTCGGCTCGGGCGGAAGGTCGTACTCGTCGTAGGCGTCCCGCCGGACCGCGGCGGGACGCTTCGGCCGGGCTTCCGCCCTGGGCGGAAGGTCGTACTCGTCGTAGGCGTCCCGCCGGGCCGCGGCGGGCTGCTTCGGCCGGGTTTCCGCCCTGGGCGGAAGGTCGTAGGCGTCGTACGCATCCAGCACTCCGGAGCTGCGCAGCGCCACCGGATTCTCCTGCACGCCCTTCGTCCGCTTGCGCGCCGCGCCCTTCTTCGAAGCGGACTTCGCCGCGGAGGACTTCCCCGCGGAGGTCCCCTTCGAGGCGGCGGCCTTCGCCGCAGGCTTCTTCGCCGCGGACTTCGCTGTAGCCTTCGACGCAGGCTTCTTCGCCGTGGACTTTGCCGCGGGCTTCTTCGCCGCGCTCTTCTTCTCGCCCTGCTTGCTCGCCATGAATGCGCAATTCTCCATGCGGTCATTATGCCCGGAAACGCTCCGTTCCCGCTTCCCATTATAAGGAAAGCGGCTGAAGCAATCAACCGCTTTTTGTAAAGATCCGATGACGCCAACCGGGCTCTTTTTCGATGGCGGCGCGCCCGGCGCGAGGGCCGCCGAAGCGCGTCAGCTTCCCGCTCCCGCGCGAACCGCAGGCGATTCGGCAAACTCCGCGATGGCGCGGTTCACGGCCTCCGGCGCGTCGGCGTTGGAGTTGTGTCCGGCGCCGGGAATCCAGAGGATGGGCCTCCCCTCCCTGCGCGCCCAGGCCCGGTTGTAGCGCCTTGCCGAGCCCGCCATATCCCGCTCCCCGCAGATCAGCAGACAGGGGCAGCCGATGTCGAAGCGCCTGCCCTCCTCCACGGCCTCGGCCACGATGCGGTAGCCGCGATCGGCCAGCGCGCAGTACTCGCGCCGCTCGTAGGAATCCATCATCCGCCGCATCATCGCCCGGCCGTACGCCGTCGTCGCGCAGCCGTTGCTGCCCCAGGCGATCAGCAGCTTCCAGGGGATGCTCCGATACATCCACTTCGTGCGCTTGAGCAGCCAGAGCTCCCAGCCCATGAAGTAGCTCCGCTTCAGCGGGCAGGAATCTACGGAGACGAAGCCGGAGGCAACGTCGGGAAACTCGTCCATGTAATACTGGGCGATGTAGCCGCCCATGGACTGCCCGACGAGCACGGGCCGCCCGACGCCCTCCCGCGCCAATATCTCCCGCAGCCAGCGCGCCAGGTCGAGCATGTCGAACTCCAGCGCAAACGGGCGGGACGCCCCGTGTGCCGGAGCGTCCCAGGTCAGCAGGTTGAACCTGCCGCGGAAGAACTCGATCTGCTTCTCAAACAGCGAATGGTCCGCCGTCAGCCCCGGCAGGAGGGTCAGCCAGGCCGCATCCCCGGCGGAATCGTCCGTCCAGTAGTGAATCTCGCCCAGCGGCGTGGCGTATGTGCGCTCCGTCATGGCGGTTTACCTCGACGGATCGGGGTCGTCGTCGAAGCCCCGCTGCTCCCGAAGCGCGCGAATCTCGTTCTCGTAGCCCTCCTCGCTGGGCACGTAGTAGGGCATGCCCTCGGCCTCGACGGGCGCGTAGTCCTGCTCCACGTAGTGGCCGGGGAAGTCGTGGGGGAAGCGGTAGCCCTCCCCGTGGCCCAGCTTCTCCGCGCCCCGGTAGTGGGTGTCGCGCAGGTGCACCGGCACCGGCTGGTATCCGCCGCGCCCGGCGTCCTCGAAGGCGCGCTCCACGGCCACGCAGGCCGAGTTCGACTTCGGGCTCTCGCAGACGGCAATGATCGCCTGGGCGATGGACAGCCGCGCCTCCGGCATGCCCACCGCCTCCAGCGCCTGCATCGCGGCCACGGCCTGGAGCATCGCCATCGGGTTCGCCAGGCCCACGTCCTCGCTGGCGTGGACGATGATGCGCCGCACGATGATCCTCGGGTCCACGCCGCCCTTCGCCATACGGGCGAACCAGGCCAGCGCGGCGTCGCTGTCCGAGCCCCGCAGCGACTTGCAGAAGGCGGAGAGCATGTCGTAGAACAGCGACTCGTCCATCTGTAGCACCTTGCTCTGGATGGAATCCTCCGCGACCTTCAGCGTGATGCGCACCGAGCCGTCCGCCTCCATCGGCGTGGACAGCACCGCCAGCTCCAGGGCGTTGAGCGCGCTGCGCACGTCGCCGTTGGCCACGTGGGCGATGTGCTCCAGCGCGTCGTCGTCGATCTGCACGTCCTGCTCGCCGTAGCCGTTGACCGGGTCGGCGATGGCGTTAAGGATGGCCGAGGTCACCTCCTCGTCGGTGAGCGGCTCGAAGTGGAACAGCCGGCAGCGGCTGACGATGGCCGGGGTCATGGCGATCATCGGGTTCTCCGTAGTGGAGCCGATGAAGCGAATCACGCCCTGCTCGATGGCCGGGAGGATCGAATCCGACTGGGACTTCGACCAGCGGTGGCACTCGTCGAGCAGCAGGTAGGTCGGCTGGCCGTAGAGCGTCAGCCGCTCCTGGGCCTCCCGGAGCACCTCGCGCACGTCGTTCACGCCGCTGGTGACGGCGTTGAGCTTGACGAAGGCAGCCTGGGTGCTCTCGGCAATGATGTACGCCAGCGTGGTCTTGCCGCAGCCGGGCGGGCCCCAGAAGATGGAGCTGGTGAGCCTGCCGGCCTCGATGGCCCGGCGCAGCAGCTTCCCCCTGCCTACGATGTGGCTCTGGCCGATGAAGTCCTCCAGCGTCCTGGGCCGCATGCGGTCGGCCAGCGGCGCCAGCGTCCGCGCTCCGGCGGTGAACAGATCCTCCATGATTCTCCCTCCTCGCAGGGGTCAGGGGTACTTCGGTCCTCACTTCCCGAATGTATAACACAAAGGGAACGCAGAATAATATCGCGTTCCCTACTGTTGCATCCGGTGAATTTACTGCGCCGCCTTCGCAAGGCGCTTGGCCATGCGGGCCTTTTTGCGGTTGGCAGCGTTCTTATGAATAACGCCCTTGGAGGCCGCCTTGTCGACCGCGCCCTGGGTCACGCTGAGCAGCTTCGCGTCAGCACTGTTGGCGGCTACGGCGGTATCGAACTTCTTGATCTGGGTCTTCATCGCAGACTTGATCATTCGATTGCGCAGGTTCTTCTTCTGGTTCACCTTCACGCGCTTCATCGCAGACTTGATATTCGGCAAAATCTTCACCTCCCCACGCAGACTGCACTGTCTATTATATCACCGACCGGCGCAAAATGCAAGCCTTCGGATACATTTTGTTGAAAAACTTGGGTAAACTAATGGCCATCACGAGCTGAAACGGAGGGATTTTCAATGATCCAAAGCCGCACCGATCTGGCGATGGAGAGCATGGGAACGGATTCCTCCTTCCCCGGCGTGGACGTGCGCCGCTGGGAGGAGGGCGACGTGCAGCTGAGCGAGGTAGTGATCCGCACGGAGGAGGCGGCGCAGGCGCTGGGCAAGCCCTGCGGAAGCTACCTGACGCTGGAGTGCCGCCCGCTGCGCGAGCACGACCCGGAGGCGCGCATCGCCATGGCAAACCTGCTGGGCGAGGAATTGAGCCGCATGCTCAAGCCCTCGGACGAGGCGCCCATCCTGGTGGTCGGCCTGGGCAACCGGGGCGTGACACCGGACTCCCTGGGCCCCGCCGCCATCGACAGGACGCTGGTCACCCGCCACATGCTCCAGAGCGAGTACGCCAGCCCGAACATGCACTCGGTCTGCGCCATCGCGCCGGGTGTGCTGGGCGTGACCGGCATCGAAACGGTGGAGATGGTGGAGAGCCTGACCGGCAAGCTCCACCCCAGGGCGGTGCTGTGCATCGACTCGCTGGCGGCGCGGGACTCCGGCCGCATCGGCTGCACGGTGCAGATCTCCAACACCGGCATCCAGCCCGGCTCCGGCGTGGGCAACCACCGGCGGCCTCTGACGCGGGAGACGCTGGGCGTGGACGTGATCGCCGTGGGCGTGCCGACGGTGATCTACGCCGCCACGCTGGCCCGGGACGCCTTCGCGCTGCTCTCCGGCGACGGCGGCCACGAGGAGGCGCTCTCCTCCATGGAGCGGGAGCTGCTGGGCACGGACCTGGGCAATCTGATCGTCACGCCCCGGGACATCGACGCCATCGTCAAAAACTGCGCCACGCTGATCGCCGGTGGCATCAACCGGGCGCTCCAGCCGAACCTGACCGAGTCGGAGATCGCCGCGATGATGGACTGACGCGCGAAACGAATGCGCGGGTTTCCTGCGCGAGCTCGCCGGGAGCGGATCAAAAGCGCCGGTTGAACGAAAATTTCCCCGCATTGTTCACAGTTTGTTCATAAGGTATTCATATCTATATACTAGACTATATGTGTCGGCAGGAGCAGCCGACCATGAATACCCTCTGTACCCCATTCTCCAAAAATGGCGGAGCCGGTTTCCCCGACCGGCTCCGCCGACTTTTTGCTGACAGCTTCCTTCTAAATCGCCTTGCCGTACTCGTAGATCGCGTCGCTTGGCAGGTCGATCTCATCATTCCAATAGACGCAGGTGCGGCTCGCGTCCAGTTGAACCTGCTGAAACAGCCCGCACACGTTCCGAAGCTGATCGTACCCGGGCAGATTCATATCCTCTTTGACATCGTAAACGACCCGCTTCCCATCGTCAAAGGACACGGAAAGCAGAAAGTCCGGAAGCGGTTCTATGCCGCGAATCCGCCGGATCACATTCTCACCTGTCCGCAATCCGGTAGATTTCCTCGGCTTCGGCGACGGTGATGGGCCAGGCGTTGCCGATGGTGCCCTGGGGGTTGCGCTTGCACTTGGCGGCCAGGGCGGGGATGTCTTCGCCGCGCGCGCCCAGCTCCGCGAACGTCACCGGCATGCCGATCTCCCGCAGGAAGCTCTCGTGTGCCTCGATACCGCGCAGGGCGGTCTCGGCCGGGTTTTCGAAGTTCACCGGCACGCCGTAGACCCGGTTGGCGAACTGGGCGATGCGCGCCACGTGCTCCGGTTTCTTCATCTGGAAGCGCAGCCAGGCCGGGAACACCACCGCCAGGCCCGCGCCGTGGGCCACGCCGTAGAGGGCGGAGAGCTCGTGCTCCAGCTGGTGGGAGCCGAAGTCGCCCTGGCGGCCGACGCCCACGGTCTCGTTGTGGGCGATGGTGCTGCCCCACATCAGCTGGGCCTGGGCCTCGTAGTTCTTCGGGTCGCGCACGGCGATGCGCGCCGCGCGTATCACCGCCTGCATCACGGCCTCGCAGAGCCGGTCGGTCAGGTCCACCTCGGTCTCGCAGGTGAAGTAGCGCTCCATCACGTGGGCCAGTATGTCCGTCGCGCCGCTGGCAATCTGGTACACCGGTACCGTCATCGCCAGCTCCGGGTCCATGAACGAGATCACCGGGCGGTTCAGCTCGGTGGACAGCCCGCGCTTGATCTTCGTGCGGTTCTGCATGATGACGCAGCTGTTGGACGACTCGCTGCCCGCCGCCGACATGGTCAACACCACGCCGAAGGGCATCGTGCGCTCGGGCTTCGCCTTGCCGCAGAAGAAGTCCCAGAAGTCGCCGTCGTAGCAGCTGCCGTGGGCGATGGCCTTGGTGGAGTCGATGGCAGAGCCGCCGCCCACCGCCAGCAGGAAGTCGATGTTCTCCCTATGCACCAGCTCGATGCCCTCGTACACCTTCTCGTCGATGGGGTTCGGCTGCGCGCCGCCCAGCGTGACGACCTCCATGCCGTGGGCCTTCAGGTCGGCCTCGATGCGCCCGATCAGTCCGCTGCGCACGGCGGAGCCGCCGCCGTAGTGGATCAGCACCTTCTTCGCTCCCAGCTTCTCAAGCTCCGCGCCCGCCTGGTTCTCCGCGCCGTGCCCGAACACGAAGCGCGTCGGCAGGCGGTAAGTGAAGTCCTTCATCCTCTCATTCCCTCCCGTTCATGATGATTCTCGCGAAATGCGCGCCCCCGGCGGCACATTGGATTCGGTGCGCTCCCGTCAGCGCCTCGCGCCGCTCGCCCGGCCGCGGCCGGACCTGCGCTCGCTGCGCTGGAAGGAGCCGCGCTCCCGGTCCCGCGCCTTACCCTTGGGCCGCTCGGGCTGGGGCAGATCCTTCACGCTGAACACCTCGTCCTCGTAGCGGTCGGAGCCCCTCTGCTTGGCGTCGATGTTGAAGTCCCCGTCGGTAAACACGTCGGCGGCCACGCTTGCGGACGCCTCCTGCCCGGCAAGCTCCTGCTTCCGCTGCGCCTCCGCAAGCCTGATCCGCCGGGCCTCCTCCCTGCGGCGGCGGGACGCGCCGGCCACCACGTAGTCGTTGTCCCGCCAGTTGCGCTTGGTGCGGTCCTCCCGCTCCTTGGGCAGGAATTCCTCCGGGAGGTCCCAGTCCACGTCGTCCTCCTCGGCCTCGGGAGCATCCTCCCCGGCGAAGAAGTTGCTGTCGTTGATGATCACGCGCTTCTTGTGAAACCACACCCAGTGGGGGCGCCAGCGAACCAGCCAGATGATCAGATCGGCGGCGATTCCCACGATCAGCAGCAGGATCAGCAGCTTCAGCCAGTTGTCCGCCAGAAACTTCAGCGGCGAGAAGCCGCCCGACAGGTTGAACAGGCGCAGCACCCAACTGGCCAGGCCCTTGAGCCAGCCCAGCATCAGGTTCACGATGGCATTGGATTGTCCGGTCTGCGGCATGATGACGATTTCCCTCCTCGCCGCGATGGCGGCGGCATCAGTTGCGCCTCCCGGCGCGTCACTCCCTGTCGGCCGGGACCAGGGTCACGGTGATCTCGGGAACCTCGGGCTCAAAGCTGAGCTCCGGATAGTTGCTCGTGGGGAAGATCAGCGGGCAGCTGTGCTCGCCCTCCCCCAGCCCGGCGAGATCCACGGTGATGGGCACGCCGCTCTGCTGCAGCGCGGCCACGTCGCTCTTCGGGCCGGTGACGCGCACCTTGAGGTCGCCCTTCTGCCACTTGAGCTCCAGGTCGTCCGCCTTGCCCACGAAGGTGATCTCGTTCCCGCCGATCCACTCGCTCACGTCCTCCTCGGCGATGGTAACGTTTACGTACACCTGCTCGGCGGAGACGTTGCGGAAGTCGGAGAGCAGCGATATCCTGGCCCGCGCCACCATGCTCTGGGTCTGGCCCTCCACGTTCACGGGCTCAATCTGCAGCTCGCTGATGCCGTCGAGCAGGCTCTGGTTGGCGGCCACGGTGATGCTCTCGGGCTGGATGGCGATGTCGGTGATGGTGTAGCCCTCGGCCACGCGGCCGGTGACGACGTTTTCGATGGCGGTAGAGATGGGCAGCTCCTTGGTGGGATAGACGTCCACCGTGGTGGTGACGGACGAGACCGAGCAGGTGAGCATCTCCTGGGAGATCTCGTTGTCGTCGCCGTCGAGCAGCGCGAAGGGCTCCGCCCGCCAGTAGGAGCTCGTCTGGCCCGTGACGTCGGTGTAGATGCGCGCCTGGGCGATACTGCGCACCACCGAGGCCGCGCCGGAGACGGTGATGGTCGTGGGCGTGGTCCGGCTGACGCTGTACCAGCGGCTGTCATCCTGGGTGCCGGAGAGCTCCACGTTCACGGGAATCTGGCGGGAATCCAGCGTCTCAAAGTCCAGCGTCACGCTCTCGGGCAGGATCGAGGTCACCCGGCCGTAGCTGGTGGTGGCGCGCAGCGGCACCTGCTGGGTGCCGGCGGTGCGCACGCTGGAGAGATCCAGCATCACCTGCACGTTGTCCGCGGAGACGTTGCTGTACTGGGACTGGGCCACGTCCAGCCGCACGGTCACGTTGTCCAGCGCATCGCCGGGATCGCTGACCAGCGCCAGCCGGTAGGTGTTGAGCGTGGCCTGGCCGGTGATGTAGCCGCTCAGCCCGGTGAGCGTCTTGGCCCGGGTGATGGATGTGTTGGAGCTGATGACGTAGTTCCACAGCAGGATCGCCAGCAGGAAGGACAGAAGCTTCATCCAGAACCTGCGGGAGAGCACCGACCAAAATCCCTTCGCGGCGGAGGCGCACCACTCGCGCATGCGCTTCAAGAAGTTCTCAACCCTCATCGGCGCGCTCCTTTCCGCCGGGCTGCATCACCCAAGAGGACAGCGTCCGGTCCGGCGTGAACAGCTCGGTCAGCAGTATGTTGAGGGACTTGGCGTCCAGGTAGCGGGTGAGCCTGCCCTCCCGGGCCATGGAGATCACGCCGGTCTCCTCGGAGACCATCAGCGACACGGCGTCGGTGGTCTCGGTGATGCCGATGGCCGCCCGGTGGCGCGTGCCCAGCTCCCGGGAGATGGAGAGATCGTCCGACAGGGGCAGTATGCAGGCCGCGGCCAGTATGCGCTCGTCGCGGATGATCATCGCGCCGTCGTGCAGCGGCGTGTTGGGCTCGAATATGTTCTCGATCAGCTGGGAGGAGATCTCGGCGTCCACCACCGTGCCGGACTCCACCACGTCGCCGAGCTTCGTTGAGCGCTCCAGCACGATCAGCGCGCCGATGCGCTTGCGGGACATGTCGCTGAGGGCCTTGACGATCTCGCTCACGTGCTGCTCCATCTGCGCGTTGCGCTGGCGCTTGCGCGGCGAGCCGAACAGCCTGCGGGCAAACTTCGACCGGCCCAGCTGCTCCAGCACGCGCCGCAGCTCCGGCTGGAACACGATGCAAAGCGCCAGCACGCCCACGCTCAGCACCTGCTGCAGCACCCAGTTCACGGCGTTGATCTCCAGCGCGTCCGACACCAGCGCCAGCACCGCCACGAACACGATGCCCTTGAACAGGGAGTTCGCCCGGGTATAGCTCACCAGCTTGAGCAGGTTGTAGATCAACAGCGTCAGCACCACGATGTCCACAATGTTGCGCCAGTCCGGATGCGCGAACAGGTTCGTGAACAGGTTGCCGATCTGTCCGAAGAACGCCTGCAGTTGCACCAAAGCCCTCACCTCCGCTCGCTCCGTCGGCTCGCACGCACTTCGCGGCGCGCAAGCACCCATTTTCTCTTCTACCTTTCATTATAATACAAATCCCCGCAAAAACCAAATGGTTTTTGGGCCGATTTCTAAATAAAAACACTCCGCCATATTTTTGTCCAAATTCATATTATCTGTCCGGAATTGATAAAATACAATTTGAAATTTTGTATAAGTCATCTATATCCAAAAGGCAGTTTTTTTGATATAATATTAATATCGTTTACTCTATTGTGGAGGCAATGGCATATGGCAAGTCTCTCTTTGCGCAACATTTACAAAATCTACCCCGGCGACGTAACCGCCGTTCATGATTTCAATCTGGAAATTGAGGATAAGGAGTTCATCGTGCTGGTCGGGCCCTCGGGCTGCGGCAAGTCCACCACGCTGCGCATGGTGGCCGGCCTGGAGGACATCTCCAGGGGCGAGCTCTACATCGACGATAAGCTGGTCAACAACGTGCCGCCCAAGGATCGGGACATCGCGATGGTGTTCCAGAGCTACGCCCTGTACCCGCACATGACGGTCTACGACAACATGGCCTTCGGCCTGAAGCTCAAGAAGCTGCCCAAGGAGGAGATCGACCGGCGCGTGCACGAGGCGGCCCAGATTCTGGACATCGAATCCCTGCTCAACCGCAAGCCCAAGGCCCTCTCCGGCGGCCAGCGCCAGCGCGTGGCCCTGGGCCGCGCCATCGTGCGCGAGCCCAAGGTGTTCCTGATGGACGAGCCGCTCTCCAACCTGGACGCCAAGCTGCGCGTGCAGACCCGCGCGGAGATCAGCAAGCTCCACAAGCGGCTGCAGACCACCTTCATCTACGTGACCCACGACCAGACCGAGGCCATGACCATGGGCACGCGCATCGTGGTGATGAAGGACGGATTCATCCAGCAGCAGGACACGCCGCAGAATCTCTACGACTACCCCGCCAACCTCTTCGTGGGCGGCTTCATCGGCATGCCCCAGATGAACGTGTTCCGGGTGAAGCTGGAGAAGCGCGGAAGCTCGATCTTCGCCATGTTCGGCGACAACGCCGTCTGCGTGCCCTCCGGCAAGATTCAGCGCATGACCGGCGACTACATCGGCAAGGAGGTCTACATGGGCATCCGGCCGGAGAACATCCACGACGAGGCCGCCTTTATCTCCGCCTACCCCGAGGCCTGCATCAACGCCAGCGTGGAGATGGTGGAGCACATGGGCTCCGAGACCTACCTCTACCTCAACGCGCCCGGCTGGGACGGCACCTTCGTGGCCCGGGTCGGTCCGCGCAATACGGCCCGCTCCGGCGACAGCCTGACCGTCGGCATCGACGTCAACCGCCTCCACTTCTTCGACGCGGAGACCGAGAAGACCATACTCTCCCGGGATTGACACTTCGGCGACATCCGGATTCGACGGGCACGCGGAGGCGCAGGTAATTGTGCGCTTCGCGTGCCCTCTCTGTTAACAATTGCTCAGCCGCGCTTCCGACGGCGCAAAATGAAACAAGTTTTATTCTCCAGACACAGTTTTGACATATAAATAAGCTACCATCATATTATTCCGATGGCAGGAGAATTGAGACATCCGCTCTTCCCCTGCCGTCGCTTTGATTGCAGCGCAAATGAGGAGGACGCATCGTGAATCCCATGGATCATCTGGACGAGCTCGAGGCGGAGTCGATCTACATCATGCGCGAGGTTGCCGCCGAGTGCGAGAAGCCGGTCATGCTCTACTCCATCGGCAAGGACTCCTCCGTCATGCTCCACCTGGCGTTCAAGGCCTTCTATCCGGAGAAGCCCCCCTTCCCCTTTCTCCACGTGAACACCACCTGGAAGTTTCACGAGATGATCGAGTTCCGGGACCGCATCGCCCGGGAGCGCGGCATCGAGATGCTGGAGTACATCAACCGGGAGGGTCTGCGCCAGGGCATCAACCCCTTCGACCACGGCGCCGCCTACACCGACATCATGAAGACCCAGGCGCTCAAGCAGGCGCTGGATCTCTACGGCTTCACCGCGGCCTTCGGCGGGGGCCGGCGCGACGAGGAGAAGTCCCGCGCCAAGGAGCGCGTGTTCTCCTTCCGCAGCGCCAGCCACGCCTGGGACCCGAAGAACCAGCGGCCGGAGCTCTGGAAGCTCTACAACACCCGCATCCACCAAGGCGAGGAGATTCGCGTGTTCCCGCTGTCCAACTGGACGGAGGCGGACATCTGGCAGTACATCCGCCGGGAGAACATCGAGATCGTGCCGCTGTACTTCGCAAAGGAGCGGCCCTTCGTCCGCCGCAACGGAAACATCATCATGGTGGACGACGACCGCCTGAAGCTCAAGCCGGGCGAGAAGGTGGAGTACGGCAAGATCCGCTTCCGCACGCTGGGCTGCTATCCGCTCACCG
>CANQGC010000039.1 GCA_947600345.1 uncultured Clostridia bacterium | reverse complement strand
TATCCGCTCATGACGAAGGGGATGTAGAACGCAATCATGACCAGCACGATCGCGGGGAATGTGAACAGCAGCGTATCCTTGATCGCCCGCTGCCGGAGCTTGTTGCTCCTGTGCACTTGGTCGCCCTCCCTTCAGCTGTGTATGGAAGCAGCCGCGCCGCAAGAATACGGCGCGGCTGCTTTGAAGCTCAGTCCGGGGATCAGGCGGCGGAGCCGTCGATCTCGACCCACTTCGCCTCGATCTGGGCGCAGCACTCGTCCTTGGTCAGCGTGCCGCCGATGTAGGCCTGGATGGCCTCGCCCATCGCCTGGTTGAAGCTGTCGGAGGAGTAGCAGATGGACAGGGCGTCGGCACCATCGCTGGCCGCCAGCTCAGCGCCCTGGTTGATGATCTGCATATCGGCCACCTTGGCGTCGGAGATCGGCGGGATCACGCCGGCCACGTCGCAGAACCAGGACTTGCCGTAGTCGCTGGTGTACCACCAGTTCACGAAGTCCAGCACCGCCTGCAGGTTCGCGGAATCCTTGTTGATGCGCAGCGCCTGGTCGGAGCCGGAGATGATCTTGCTCTGCGCCGGATCGTCGGTCACCGGGTAGCCCGCGAAGCCCATCTGGAAGGCGTCGTCGATGGCCAGGATGTCGGCCTCGACCCAGGCGCCCTGGCCCAGGATCATCGCGGCCTCGCCCACGCCGAACGCGGCTTCCTCGCCGGCCAGGTCGGTCTCCAGCGGCTTGGCGTCGCCGTACTTCACGGCCAGGTCGATGAAGCGGAAGAAGTTATCGTAGAGCACCGGGTAGTCCTTGAAGTGGGCCTCGCCCGCCTGGAAGGCGGCGACCAGCGCGGCCGGATCGTCGGAAGCGGCATCCAGGAAGTGCTGCAGCACATGCTTGAACACCCACCACTCGGCGAAGCCGGTGGACACGGGCTGATAGCCGGCCTCGGACAGCTTCTCGCAGGCCGCCTCGAACTCGTCCAGCGTCTTCGGAACCTCCAGGCCGACCTCCTCGAAGATCGCCTTGTTGTACATCAGGCCGAAGTAGTTGCCCTTCAGCGCGAAGCCGTGCACCTCGTCCTCGCCGTAGAGCATCATGGCCTTGACGGCGGGATCCATCGCCTCAGCGGCGGGCTCGCCGGCGAAGTTGTAGGAGTACTCGATGTAATCGCCGATCTCCTTGCCGGAGGTGGTGGCGAAGATGTCCGGCGTCATGCCCGCGTTGATGCGGGTCTTGAGCAGCGTCGGATAGTCGTTCTGGGTGGTCTCGTAGTTGATGGTGACGTTGGGAGCGACCTCCTTGTAGGCGTCGATCAGCGCGTGGATCGCGTCGGCGTACTCGGGGCTCGAGATGAACATGTTGATCTCGACCGGCTCTTCGGCGAAGGCCGGAACCACGGCCAGCGCCAGGATGGTGGCGACGCACAGCAGCAAGCTGAGCAGCTTCTTCATGAAAACATTCCTCCTTACTAAGAATCTTTCAGCGCTTCGGTAAACACCTTACCTGTTATTTATTATAAACTTTACAATGCCAGCTTTTAAAGGTAAAATCGAGACCTGTTTCCTGCACTTTTGGGCACAAATTCGGGCCGCACCCTTTGCCCTTTTCTCAAAAATATGCTATAATTGATAAAAAACGAATCCTTGGAGTTGGAATCATGCGCGCGCACTTCCGGGCCTGGAGAAACCGAACCGCGATCCACAAGCAGCTGAGCATCGTCGTGGGCCTGCTGGTTGCGCTGCTGATCCTCTGCCTGATCCTCTACAGCTACCTCACCCAGGCGCGCGCCAACACCCGCTCGCAGACGGAGTTCCTCTCGCGGCTGCTGACGCTGGAGAGCGAGCGGCTGGACAACTACATCTCCGAGCTCGCCGCCTACTCGCTGCAACTGCGCAACGACGACGCCTTCATGGACATCATCGCCATGGAGACCTCCATCGACTACGCCCAGCGCCAGTCGCTGGAGAGCTCGTTCAAGACCTACTTCTACTCCCGGGACGACATACGGGAGATGGACCTCTACCTGCTGCGCCAGGACCTGCGGCTGCACATGGACAGCTCCCGGCGGAAGGTGCTGGGCGCCGCCTTCGCGCCGGTGGAGACGCTGGAGGACTACGCCGAGTTCACCGCGCCGCCCAACTACCTCTCCATCCGGCCCGTGGAGGGCGGCTTTCTGATGCTCACGCGCACCATCATCGACTCGCCCCGCACCACGCCGCTGGCGGTGGTGCGCTTTACGGTGGGCTCCGACTGGATCGATTCCCTGTTCGCCACCCACAGCGCCCAATCGGAGCGCGCCTACCTGTTCGACGCCGGGGGCACGGCCATCTCCGGCGACGGCTTCGAGGCACAGGTCTGGCAGGCGCTGCGCGCGGGGGAGGCGCAGGTGACGCTCGACGGCGCGCCCTGCGTGCTGGTTAGCTGCGAGCGCAGTGCCAACGGCCTGGTGCTGGCCGTGGCGAAGCCCGCGGCGGTGGTCAACGCCGCGCTGATCCGCATCCGCAACACCGCGCTGCTGCTGGGCATCGTGGCGCTGGTGATCACGGTGGCGCTGGTGCTGTGCGCCATACGCATGCTCACGAATCCCCTGACGGCGCTGGCCTCGTGGCTTCAGCGCGCGGGCTCCGGCGACTTCGCGGGCAAGGCGGACCTGCAGGGCAGCTCCGAGATGACCGGCCTCTCCACCGAGGTCAACCGCATGATGGCGGACATTTCCGATCTGATCAACCGCAGCTACGTGGCGACGCTCAACGAGCGCACCGCCCAGCTCGCGGCGCTGGAGGCCTAGACCAACCCGCACTTCCTGTTCAACACGCTGCAGGCCATCGCCACGGAGGCGATCGTCTCCGGAAACGAGCGGCTCTACCAGATGGTATCGGCGCTGGGCGGCTTGCTGCGCTACTCCATCAAGGGCGGCAACCTCGAGGCGCTGGAGGTGGAGCTCAAGTGCGTCGAGAAGTACATCTTCCTGCAGCGCGCCCGCTTTGGCGACCGGCTGGACTTCTCCGCTTCGGTGGACGACGCGCTGCTGCCCCTGCCGGTGCCGAAGCTGGGGCTGCTGTCACTGGTGGAGAACTCCATCGTGCACGGCATGAGGGACAGCGCTCAGCGCGTCCACATCCGCGTCGAGTGCGGCATTCAGGGGGAGGACGCGCGAATCTGCGTCTGCGACGACGGCAGCGGCATCGCCCCCGAGCGGCTCGAGGAGCTGCGCCGGACGCTGGAGGCCGCGCCCGTGGTTCTGAGCCAGAGCATCGGCCTGGGCAACCTGGCCTCGCGGCTCCGCATACTGTACAAGGGCCGCGCGCGGATGCGCATCGAGAGCAGCCGCGCCGCGCCGAGCCACACCGCCGTCGAGCTGCTGATTCCAATGGAGGAGCTTCGCAATGCGCAAGATACTGATCGTTGACGACGAGCAATCCGTCCACCAGGCCATACGCTCGCTGGTGGACTGGTCGCAGTTCTACGCCGATACACCCCTGTCCGCCTACAACGGTCAGGAGGCGCTGGCGCTGCTGGAGACGCTGCGCCCCGACGTGGTGTTCATCGACATGGAGATGCCCCTGATGGATGGCAAGACCTTCCTGGCCAAGGCCACCGCCGCCCACCCGGAGATTCAGTACATCGTGGTCAGCGGCTACGATTCCTTCAACTTCACCCAGGCGGCGATTCGCTGCAAGGCCGTGGACTACCTGCTCAAGCCCATCGATCGCGCGGAGCTGCTCGAGGCCCTGCGCCAGGCCTGCTCCCGCCTGCCCGCGCCGGAGGAGCCCCGCCGCCCGGCGGACATCGCGCTGGTGCTCAAGAGCTACGTCGATCATCACTACCGCGAGGACATCAGCCTGGCCAAGCTCTCCGAGATGTTCTTCTTCAGCCGGGAGTACCTGAACCGCGTGTTTCGCGCGGCGTACGGCTGCGCGGTCTACGAGTACGTGCAGCGCGTGCGCATGGAGCACGCCGCCAGGCTGCTGCGGGATCCGGGGCAGTCCATACAGAGCGTCGCCGACGGCCTGGGCTACAGCAACGCCAACTACTTCAGCAAGGCCTTCAAGAAGTACTACGGCATGTCCCCCAGCGAGTTCCGGGAGCAGGGGGAGGGAAGGGCCGCATCCCCGCCCGGGGAATGAGCGCGGCGCGGCCGAACGCATGAGAAATCCCCGCGGGAGCCTTCGCTCCCGCGGGGATTCTGCGCGCTGGGGTCAGCAGGTCGCGCCGCCCTTGACGGTCTTGTTGAGGATCGCCGCCTTGTCGATGCTGCCGGAGATGAGCTTGTCGTTGACGTAGTCGAAGCCCAGGCGCTCGATGGTGTCGGCGAAGCGCTCGCCGGTCCTGCCCTCGTCGCGGAAGAGCAGGATCGCCTTCTCGATCACATCCAGCACCTCCTCCTCGGAGCCGAAGATCTTGGTCAGCGGCTTTCCGTGGGCGATCTTCTTGCCCCAGCGTCCGCCGACGTAGACCCGGAAGCCCGGCCGGTACTCCTCGAACGCGCCGAAGGGGCACTTGCCCGCGCAGCGGCCGCAGTTGTTGCAGGAGTTCGGGTCCACCTGAATCTTGCCGTCCACCACCTGGGCGACCTTGATCGGGCAGCCCTCGGCCACCTGGCACTTCTTGCAGCCCCGGCACTTGGAGTAGTCGATCATCGGCACCTTCTGGCCGACGATGCCCACGTCGTTCAGGCTGGGCTTGACGCAGTTGTTCGGGCAGCCGCCCACGGCGATCTTGAACTTGTGGGGCAGCGTGACGCCGTGGTAGCCGATGTAGAAGCGCTCGTGAATCTGCTCGCTGAGGCCGTAGGTGTCGGCCAGACCGTACTGGCAGGTGGTGCCCTTGCAGGAGACCACGGGCCGCACCAGGCTTCCGGTGCCGCCGGTGGCCAGGCCGTGCTCGGCCAGGAAGTCGATCACCGGCTGGATGTTCTCGTGCTTCACGCCCTGAATTTCCAGCGTCAGGCGGGTGGTCATCGCCACCGCGCCGGAGCCGAACTTCTCCGCCGCCTCGGCGATGGCCCGGTGCTCCTCGGTGGTGATCTTGCCGTTGCGGGTGATGACGCGCACGTTGAACACGTCGGGATAGCGCTTGTCCTGCAGGCAGCCCAGGCCCTTGACGCGCCTGATCTCCTCGGGCGGGAGCTTGCCGCCCGCGAAGCTGACCTTCACGTCGTTGACGAACAGCCCGCCCTCCAGCGCCCGGGTGTTGGTGTAGCCGTACGCCTTCAGCCGGTTCTGCAGGAAGTAGGCGCGCTTGCCCTTGGCGCAGACCAGCAGCAGCTTCTCGTCCTTTTCCAGCCCCTCGATCGGGCCATTGACTTTCGCGAGGTCCACCCACTTCGCGCCGGGAATCGACGGCGCGGGGCTGGCGTCGATGACCCGATAGCCCTTGCCCTTCGTGGCGGCGTACTCGGCGGGGGTCATGGATTCGTAGGCGCCGCTGAGCTTGTTCTCCAGGATGTAGCAGGCCTGGGTGAAGGGGTGAATCGCCGTGGAGAAGGGCGGCGCGTAGGCGAAGTCCATGGCGTCGAAGTCCTCGACCTTCGCGTTCATGCAGAGGCCGGTCACGGCGATGTCCACCATCTTGTCCACCGCGCCCGCGCCCAGCACCTGGATGCCCAGCAGCCTGTGGCTCGCCCGGTCGGCGATGAGCTTCGTCACGAAGGTCGAGGCGTCGGCGTAGTAGTGCGCCTTGTCGTCGGTGACGCAGGTGATGGAGACCGGGTCGAAGCCGGCGGCCTTCGCCTGTTCCTCGGTGAGTCCCGTGCGGCCCGCATTCAGGTCGGATGCCAGCTTCACCACGCCGGTGCCCAGGCAGCCGCCGTAGGGGGACTCCGCGCCGGTCAGCGTCTTCGCCAGCAGGCGGCCGGTGATGTTGGCGGTGGAGCCCATCGCCGACCACTGGCCCGCGCCGGTCAGCCGGTTGAACACCTGCGCGCAGTCGCCCACGGCGTAGACGTCCGGCAGGCTCGTGCGCTGGTACGGATCGACCACGACGGTGCCGCGGTTCAGCTCGATGCCGGAGCCCGCCAGCCAGCCGGTGGCCGGGCGCACGCCGATGGCCAGCACCACCGCGTCGCCGTCGAAGTTGCCCACGCTGGTGGAGATGCCGGTGGCACGCTCGCCGCCCAGCACGCCGGTCAGGCCCGCGCCGGTGACGATGCGCATGCCCTTCTTCTGCAGCTGCCTGCGGATGTAGTCCGCCATCTCCGCGTCGAAGAGGTTCGGCAGCACCTGGGCGGCCATGTCCACCACGGTGACCCGCAGGCCCTTGGCCAGCAGGTTCTCCGCGATCTCCAGGCCGATGAAGCCGCCGCCCACCACCACGGCGGAGCGGCAGGCGTTCGCGTCGATGTAGGCGCGCAGGCCGGTGGCGTCGTCGGGCGTGCGCATGGTGAATACGCCGGGCAGGTTCGTGCCCGGCACGTTCGGCACGAAGGGCACCGCGCCGGTGGCGACGACCAGCTTGTCATAGGGCACGATCTCGCCGTTGGCGAAGGATACGGTCTTCGCGGCGGCGTCCAGCGAGACGGCCTCCATGCCGGTGCGCACCGCGACGCCGGTGAGGCCGGTGTACCTGGCGGGCGTGTTGACGATCAGATCCTCGCGGCTCTCGATGCTGCCGCCCACGTAGTAGGGCAGGCCGCAGCCCGCGTAGGAGATGTCCTGTCCCTTGGTGTAGACGGTGACGTTGGCGCCGCGATCCTGGCGCTTCAGCTTCGCGGCGGTCTTGGTTCCGGCGGCGACGCCGCCGATGACGACGATATTCATGTGCGTCTCTCCTTTGTGTTCCCCCGGGTTTGTCGAGTTGTGCGTTCGTTCGATGCCTCTGGTTTGCGTTCATTCCTCCCTGATTATAGCGCGGATTGATTCCAAAATCAACTCAAATGTTTTCCCAATATAATAAGTAATGATCGGTGCGGCCCGCGCGTGAAGCCACCGGCGCATGCTTCGATTGTGAAGTTTTGTATTTCGGAAGGAGTCTCGCGCGGGGGACAGAATAATGGATACCGTGCGGCGGCGCGCTCGCCCGGGTGCGAGGGCGCGGCCGTGGAGTCATTTGAGATCGAGGGAAGCGCCGTGCCTGGATACAACACTACGGAGGAGTTGCTGGAGCGGAGCCCCGTGCCGCAGGCGATACTGCGGCTCGGGATTCCCGCCATGCTGGGACAGTTCTTCAACATACTCTACAGCATCGTGGACCGCATATTCGCCGGGAGGATCCCGGGCGCGGGCGGCATCGCGCTGGCCAGCATCGGCGTCTGCGCGCCGGCGCTGACGGCGGTGTCGGCGTTCGCCTACATGGTGGGCATCGGCGGGGCGTCGCTGATGAGCATCAGCCTGGGGGAGGGAAACGCGAAGCGCGCGCGGGAGACCATTGGAAACGCGCTCGCGCTGCTGCTCGCGATCTCCATCGCCGTCACCGTGGCGCTGCTGGCGCTGCGCAGGCCGCTGCTCCACCTGCTGGGCTGCAGCGAGGCCATGTACCCCTACGCCAGGAGCTACTTCACCATATACATCTGCGGCACGGCGGCATCGCTGTGCGGCGTCGGCCTGAACCAGTTCCTGCTGGCCCAGGGCTTCGCGAAGGAGGGCATGGCCGCGGTGGTGCTGGGCGCGGTGGCGAACGTGATCCTCGATCCGCTGCTGATCTTCGGCCTGGGCATGGGCGTGGCCGGCGCGGCGGTGGCCACGGTGCTCTCCCAGTGCCTGATGGCGCTCTACGTGATCCTCCGGCTGCGCAGGCCGGAGGTTCCCGTGCGGCTGGCGTTCGCGAAGCTTCAGGCGCGGCTGGCGCGGCGGATCGTGGCCGTCGGCTCCATGTCCTTTCTGATCACGCTGATGGACAATCTGATCGTGGTGCTGCTGAACGTGGTGCTGCGCAGGTACGGCGGCCCCGGGCGCGGCGACGAGCTGATCACCTGCGCCGCCGTGGTGCAGAGCTTCATGACCATCGTGTTTTGCCCGGCGCAGGGCATCACCTCCGGCTGCGGAACGCTGTTTGGCTACAACTACGGCAGGCGGGACTACGGCAAGATTCGCCAGGCGTTCCTGGGCGTGTTCCTGCTCTGCGGGGCCTACATGTGCCTGCTGGAGCTCTGCGTGCAGCTGTTTCCCCGGCTGTTCGTGGGCCTGTTCCTGTCGGACGCGGCGCTGATCGGGCAGGCTTCCGCCTGCGTGCGCATGTACACGCTGATGCTGCCCGGCGTGGCCGTGCAGTACGCGCTGGTGGACGATCTGACGGCCATGGGCAAGCTGCGCTATGCGCTGCCGCTGTCGATGTTCCGGAAGCTGCTCTACGTGGCCTGCGTGCTCACCCTGCCGCGGCGACGGAGATTCAGAACATGTTCTACGCGGGCAGCATCTCCGATGGGGCCGGCGCGGCGTTCAGCCTGCTCATGTTCCGCTTCTTCGTCGATCCCCGGCTGCGGCGGGAGCTGGATTGCGCGGAGAAGGCTCGATAAATCGCATGCGCACCCTTCCCAAAGCGGCGGATATTTGCTATAATCATAGCGGAAGCGTCGATTTTTGATGGCGGGCGGCGCGGTTGCGCGCGGCCGCCGGGGAGGATGGGCATGGATCAGTTTTCTCGGGAGCGGATGCTGCTGGGCGAGGACGGGATCGAGCGGCTGCGGGCGGCGCGGGTGGCGGTGTTCGGCATCGGC
This sequence comes from uncultured Clostridia bacterium, assembly GCA_947600345.1. Classification (GTDB taxonomy): domain Bacteria; phylum Bacillota; class Clostridia; order Christensenellales; family Aristaeellaceae; genus SFTH01. Next base: position 7,276 of record CANQGC010000039.1, on the reverse strand, counting down.
GGCGTGGGCGGCAGCGCGGTCGAGGCGCTGGCGCGGAGCGGCGTGGGGGCGATCGACCTGTTCGACGGCGACCGGGTGGCGCTGACGAACCTCAACCGCCAGATCATCGCGACCTATTCCACGCTGGGCCGCTACAAGGTGGACGTGGCGCTGGAGCGCGTGCGCTCGATCAATCCCGAAGCGCGCGTCGGGGCCTACCGCATGTTCTACCTGCCGGAGAACGCGGACGGGATCGACCTCTCCCGCTACGGCTACGTGATCGATGCGGTGGACACGGTGGCCGCCAAGCTGGAGCTGGCGGCGCGCTGCGACCGGCTGGGCGTGCCGGAAATCTGCGCGCTGGGCGCGGGCAACAAGCTCGACCCCACGCGCTTTTGCGTGGCCGACATCTACGAGACCAGCGTCGATCCGCTGGCCCGGGTCATGCGCCGGGAGCTGCGCAGGCGCGGCGTGGAGCGGCTGAAGGTGGTCTACTCCACCGAGCCGCCGCGCGCGCCCGAGGGCGACGCGGGGGAGGATTCCGCCCGCAGAGCCACGCCGGGCAGCGTGGCCTTCGTGCCGCCGGTGATGGGCTACATAATGGCCGGGGAGGTCATCCGGGCGATTGCGGGGGTGAGCGAGCTTTGAGCGGCGCGCTGATCGCCATGAGCGGCGGCGTGGACAGCTCCGTCGCCGCCCATCGCATGAGGGAAGCGGGCAATGACTGCCGGGGCGCGATCCTGCGCCTGCGGGAGGACGCGGGCTTCGCGCGGGACGCGGAGGACGCCGCCCGGGTCGCCGCGCGCCTGGGCATGCCCTTCGAGGTGATCGACCGCACGGCGGAGTTCCGGGAGCGGGTGATCGAGCGCTTCATCCGCGTCTACGAGGCCGGGGGCATACCGAACCCCTGCGTGGAATGCAACCGCAGCATGAAGTTCGGCGCCCTGCTGGACGCCGCGCTGGCGCGGGGCCTGGACTGCGTGGCCACCGGCCACTACGCACGGGTGGAGCGCGACGAGGTTTCCGGGCGGTGGCTTCTGCGCAAGGCGCTGGACGCGGGCAAGGACCAGAGCTACGTGCTGTGCATGCTGACCCAGGCGCAGCTCTCCCGCGCGCGCTTTCCGCTGGGGGAGATGGACAAGGCCTCCGTGCGCGCGCTGGCGGAGGAGTTGGGCTTCGCCAACGCCCGCCGCCGCGACAGCCAGGACATCTGCTTCGTGCCGGACGGTGACTACGCGGCGTTCATGGAGGAATACCGCGGCGCGGCCTACCCGCCGGGGGACTTCCTCGACCTGGACGGCCGGGTGGTCGGAACCCATCGCGGCGCGGTGCGCTACACGCCCGGCCAGCGCAAGGGGCTGGGGCTGGCGATGGGAGCGCCGGTGTACGTCTGCCGCAAGGACATGCGGGGGAATACCGTGACCGTCGGCCCGGATGCGGCGCTGTTCACGCGGACATGTATATTGGAAGAGATGAACTGGATCGCGCTCGAGCGGCCGGAGGCGCCGCTGCGCGCGAAGGCGAAGGTGCGCTACCGCCACGCTGAGGACTGGGCCACGGTCTACCCGGAGGGCGAGGGCCGCGCCCGGGTGGAGTTCGACGAACCCCAGCGGGCCATCGCGCCGGGCCAGACCTGCTGCCTCTACGACGGCGACCTGGTACTGGGCGGCGGGATCATCGCGGACGTCCCCGGCGGCGCCGGGAGCTTTTGCCACGACGGAAACTGCGACTGAGGGGGGGGGGCGAGGAAATGGGCCGGGAGCTGGAGCGGTGGCAGCTGGTGGAGCGGAGCATCATCCGCAAGTACCGCAAGGAGCTTTGGAATCCCTTCGTCGCGGCGGTGAAGCGCTACGAGCTGGTGAGGGAGGGCGACCGCATCGCCGTGTGCATCTCCGGCGGCAAGGATTCCATGCTGCTGGCGAAGCTGATGCAGGAGCTGCACCGGCACAGCGACGTGCCCTTCGAGCTGAAGTTCCTGTCGATGGACCCCGGCTACAACCCGGAGAACCGCAGGCGCATCGAGGAGAACGCGGCGCTCTTGCATGTGCCGCTGGAGATTTTCGAGACGGACGTGTTCGACGTGGCCAACGCGGTGGAGAAGAACCCCTGCTACCTCTGCGCCCGGATGCGTCGGGGCCACCTGTACAGCCATGCCCGGGCGATGGGCTGCAACAAGATCGCGCTGGGGCACCACTTCAACGACGTGATCGAGACCACGCTGCTGGGCATGTTCTTCGGCTCCCAGCTGCAGGCGATGCCCCCGAAGCTGCACAGCACGAACTTCGAGGGCATGGAGCTGATCCGCCCGCTCTACTGCGTGCACGAGGACGACATCATCGCCTGGGCGCGGTACAACGGCCTGGAGTTCATACAGTGCGCCTGCCGCTTCACCGAAAAAAACGCCGCCGATGGAGGCATTGGCGCCTCCAAGCGGCGGGAGATGAAGGAACTGCTGCGCGCTTTGCGGAAGGAAAATCCCGATATCGAGAAGAGCGTCTTTCACAGCATCCACGCGGTCTGCCTGGACACCATGGTGGGCTATAAGTATCGAGGAGTGGAGCACTCCTTCCTGGACGATTACGATTCGCCCAGGCTGCCGTCGAGCAGATCCTGAAGCGTGACGCTGCCCAGGTAGTCCTCCACGGTCCGGTCCAGGCCCATCCACAGCGGCAGCGTGCGGCAGGATTCCCGGCGCGGGCAGAGGTTCGGCCGCTGGTCCAGGCAGGCCACCGGGGCGAGCGACCCCTCGGCGATGCGCAGCACGTCCAGCGCCGTGTACTCGGCGGGATCGCGGGTCAGGCGGTAGCCGCCCTGGTGACCGCGCACGGCCCGCAGCGCGCTGGTCTGGCTCAGCTGGAGCGCGATCTGCTCCAGATACTTTTTGGATATCCCCTGGCGCTGCGCGACGTCCTTGAGCGTGACGAAGCCATCGCCCTGGTTTTCGGCGATGTCCAGCATCATGCGGATGGCGTAGCGCCCCTTGGTTGAAATCTTCATGTCTGCACCCCCTGCGTCTATCATAGCACGTTCGCTTCAGCTTTTCAAGCATTTGCAGGATTTTGTGCAGAAACATGTATATTTAACGTGTATATTTGATGGGAAATTCACCGCTCAGCGAGGGGAGGACGAGACAATGGATACTCTGCACCAGAAGTACGAGGCGCTGCTGAGCGCGCTGCGGGGCTATGGCAGCGCGGCCGTGGCCTTCTCCGGCGGCGTGGATTCGGCGCTGCTGCTGCACGCGGCGCGCCAGGCGCTGGGCGAGCGCGCGGTGGCGGTCACGGCGCGCATCCGCTCCATGCCGGAGCGGGAGTGCGAGGAGGCGCGCGCGTTCTGCCGGGAGCGAGGCATCGAGCCGGAGCTCATCGAGATCGACGAGCTGGCCGTGCCCGGCTTCCGCGGGAATCCCCCCGACCGCTGCTACATCTGCAAGCGGGCGATCTTCGGAAGCATCTGCGCGCTGGCGAGGGCGCGCGGCCTGCGCGCCGTGGTCGAGGGCTCGAACCTGGACGACGCGGGCGACTACCGCCCCGGCATGCGGGCGCTGCGGGAGCTGGGCGTGGGCAGCCCGCTCAGGGAAGCGGGGCTCAGCAAGGCGGAGATTCGCGCGCTGTCGAAGGAGTTCGGCCTGCCTGCCTGGAACAAGCCCTCGACGGCCTGCCTGTCCTCCCGCTTCGTCTACGGCGAGACCATCACCGAGGAGAAGCTTCGCCGGGTGGAGCGCGCGGAGCAATATCTGCATGACCAGGGCTTCACCCAGCTCCGCGTGCGCGTCCACGGCAGCCTCGCCCGCATCGAGCTGCTGCCGGAGGAGTTTCCCAAGCTCTTCGCCCCCAGCGTCCGCGAACAGGCGCAGCAAGCGCTCAAGTCCCTGGGCTTCACCTACGTCGCCCTCGACCTCGCCGGCTTCCGCAGCGGCAGCATGAACGAGGCGCTGGCGCTGCGGAAGCCGGCCGCCCCGGAGGCGCGCTGAGGGCGCTAAGAGCGCCCGGATTGCGCGGAAGGGCCGCTTGACGAGTTGTCAAGATCAGGATATAATATTGTTAAAATACTGCTTTCAAGGGGAGGAATTGCGGATGCGAAGGATTCTTTGTTTGGCGCTCGCGCTGCTGCTGTGCTTCACGATGGTGGGCGCGACGGCGGAGCTCAAGCTGATGAGCGAGCTCGATCATGACGATTACAGACAGGTGAGATGGGCCCCTGCCGGCTCGGGACTGCTGGAGATTCCCGGCAAGAGCGGCTACTACCTGGCCAATATCTACGGAGAGGCGCTCACCGAGGAGTACGGTCGCGACTTCGATTACGCGGGCCAGTTACTGATCACCACCCGGTTGGATTCCGAGGACTTCAATTCCAAGGGCGCGCTGAACGCCGATTGTGAAGAGGTGATCCCCTTTGAGTACGGCTGGATCGAAAAGGAGGGCAAGAAGTGGGTGACGGCATCCAAGATGGTCGAAACCACGGCGGACAACTACGATCTCAAGGTGATCGGAGGCGAGGATAAGTACTACCTGACGGACACGGTGGACATCTACTACATGGGGTCGGGGAGCCCGGAGTGCGTGGCGTCGATTCCCCGCGAGAATTACGCAGACGCCAGAGGCGCGGGCGATACGTTCATTGTGGAGGATCGCGCCACCGGCGTGGTGACGGCCTACGATCCCCAGTTCAACGTGCTGGGAGAGCTGGATAGTTTCTACTCCGGCAAGTACGACCTGATGGAGGTCACGACCTTTGAGAGCAACGGCCAAGAGGGCCTGGTGGACGCCGAGGGAAACGTGATCCTCGAGCCGTCTTACAAGTACATCCGCATGAACTCGGAAGATGATGATTATTTTGTCGTGGAGACGGGCGAGGCGCAAGGATTGATCGACAAGAACGGAGCGGTGATCGTTCCCCCCGAATATGATATGGTGCGTTTCGTCTCCGTCGTACCTCCCCGCACCCAGACGGATAACTACAACAACGCGGGCTTCTTCGCCGTGGAGAAGGATGGCAAGCTCGGCTATGTCGCTGCTGGCGGAGAGGTGACCTGCGAGCCCAAGTATCCCGTCAACGCGTTGGATATCTGGGGCGCTTCCGCCGCCTATACCGACATGGAGGGCAAACAGCACATATTGGCCGCGGACGGCGTCGATGTCATCGTTGAGGACATCGAGTATATCCTCCCCGCCGACTACGGCAGCGCCGTATACTATGAAATCAGGAGGGATTCGCTCTACGGTTTGATCGACTTCCACGGCAAGGAAGTGCTCCCCTGCGAGTACGAACAGGTGTACATCTCCCCCGACGGCAACTACGTGCTCGTCGCCGACGAGGATTATAACCACTTCATCTACGAGCTCGACTACGCGGAGCTCGGCGCCGTGGCGCCCTGCGACGTGGGCGAGGTTCCTGCGATGGACGAAAGGATCATCGAAGTGTCCGTGCCCGAGGGCCAGATCATCGAAGTGCCCGCGGCGGAGGAAGCTCCGGCCGAGGCGTCGGACGTGGAAGCCATCGGGGCGGTCGGGGAGAGCGCCGAAGCTGCCGCAGCCGGAGCGACGGTCGGAGAGAGCGCCGAAGCCGCCGCGACCGGAGCGACGGGCACCGCCAGCGCGGCTGCGGGCTTCGTGGACAGCGCGATTCTGCTGCTCCAGGCGGACGCCGGGGCCAACGGCCCGGCGGCGGTGGCGCTGCTGAACTCCGCGCTCGCGCAGCTGGGCGACGGACACCCCGCGAGTAGCCTGCTCTCCAGCGCGATCACGCTGCTGGACGCCGGCGCCGCCGCCAACGGAGCCGCTGCCGTCACGCTGCTGGAGAGCGCCAGGGGCATGATGTGAGGCATGATGAAAGGAAACGGACGCCAATGCGCAGCCGCCCGGGCTCAGTCCCGGGCGGCTGCGCCATGTGCGCTCGTGGCAAGCTCGCCCGCCTGGAGCTGCCGACGGAGGAGTTCGGCGTGCTCTTCGCCCCGGCGTCCGCGAGCGGGCGCAGCAAGCGCTGAAATCTCTCGGCATCACCTATGGCACCCTCGATCACTCCGGCTTTCGCAGCGGCAGCTTGAACGAGGGCTGGGGAAGGGGAGCTGACGCGCCGGAGGCCTGAACGCGCTTTGAATGAAATATTTGACAAATATATAGGGAAAGTACTTTATAATACAGATTAAAAAAACGATTTGCTGCCTGCTGGCGTTGCTTCTCTGCGCTGCGTCCCGCTTCAACGCGCCGGCGGAGGCGGCGCTTGTCAGTGAGATCCGAAATGCCGAAGTCGGCATGGTGGACGGCTCCGGTTCTCTGCGCATTCTCGGCGACGGCCTCCACGTGCTCGTTCGCTGCGACGTGGATGAAGGCAAGCACTACCAGCTCTACCAGCGCACCAGCAAGGAACTCCCACAGGGTAATAGGGGAAGGCTCCGCTTTCAATACTTCGATTTATCCGGCTCCGAGAGCGGGAAGTGGGGCATGGGGCGGAGCTTGAAGAGGTTTTGGGCGTGAAGCAGGTCGATGCGCAGCCGCGTCACCGCGTCCTCGCAGGCGCCGGTGCGGATGTAGCGGTCCAGCTCGGCGTAGGTGAAGCCCAGCTTCTCCTCGTCCGTCATGCCGCACAGGCCGTCGATGGGCGTCTTCTCCACGAATTCCTCCGGCAGACCCAGGGAGCGGCCCAGCGCCTTGACCTCCTGCACGGTGAGCTGGGAGAGGGGGCTGAAGTCACCCGCGCCGTCGCCGTAGCGCGTGGCGTAGCCCACCCAATCCTCGGAGAGATTGCAGGTGTTCGCCACGCGGCCGTTGGCGCTCTGCGCCGCCGCGTACAGCGCCGCCATCCGCAGCCGCGGCGCCAGGTTGATGCGGGTCTGCTCCGAGACCTCCGGCATCGCCCCCGATACCGCGCGCATCATGCCGTCGTAGGCCTCCGCGATGTTGATCTCGATCCAGGAAATCTTCAGGAAATCCACCAGCTTGCGGGAGACGTGGATGTCCGCCTGCGTGCCGTTGGGCATCAGCACGCCCAGCACGCGCTCCCGGCCCAGCGCCTCGGCGCAGAGCGCCGCCACCACCGAGGAATCCTTGCCGCCGGAGACGCCGACCACCGCCGTGCAGCCGGGGCCGTTGTCCTCGAACCACTCCCGGATCCAGCGGATCAGCTGGTCCCTCACCCTTCGCGCATCAAATTCCATAGTTCGCCTCCGATGCCCTCGTCGCCGTCCAGCAGCCGCCGGGCGCTCTCCGCCATGCGGATGCCCAGCTTCATGCTGAGCTTCTGCAGCGCCTGGTGCGCCTGGGCCTCGCTCAGGCCGCGCTCGTCCATCAGCCGCCGC
>CANQGC010000038.1 GCA_947600345.1 uncultured Clostridia bacterium | reverse complement strand
ACACTGATGGAAGCTGATGCGGCCGCTCTTCTTCTCGTGGCGTGTGACGATCGGGTCGGTCAGCAGGATCATGACGACGCCCCCTTCCTCCAAGTCATGGTTGCGGAATCATTATACCACAAACCCGGCTCCCGTCATCCCCGCGCCCGCAATCGCTTTGATTTGTGCCGCCTTTCCTTTGAAAAGTTCGCCTCGAAAGCTCGCCTCGCTCCAAAGCGGGCGAAGGCATCCGCCCCGCAATCTCGCGGAAACGGATGCCTTCGTTCGTCGCGCGAACCGGCGCAGGGCGGCAAGCTCAGTCCGCCGCGCGATTCTTCTTATAAATCAAACACAGCCCCTTGAGCGTCAGCAATCCGTCCATCACGTCGATGGCGCTGGATTCCTCGGCGACCAGCGTCGCCAAACCGCCGGTGGCGATGACCTTGGCGTCGGGCGCGCCGAGCTCCCGCTTCATGCGCTCCACCAGGTAGTTGATCTGGCCGATGTAGCCGTAGACGATGCCCGCCTGCATGTTCGTCACCGTGTTCCGCCCGATCACGCTCTCCGGCTTCGCCAGCTCGAACCTCGGCAGCTTCGCGGCGTGCTCGGTCAGCGCCTCCGCCGCGAGCTTGAGGCCCGGGCAGATCGCGCCGCCCAGGAATTCGCCCTTCGCGGAGATCACGCCAAAGCTGGTGGCCGTGCCGAAGTCGATGGTGATGCACGGCCCGCCGTAGAGCTCGTAGGCCGCCACGGCGTTGGCGATGCGGTCGCCGCCCAGCTCCCGCGGGTTCTCGTACTTGATGTTGATGCCCGTCTTCACGCCCGGGCCGATGATGCACGGCTCCATGCCGAAGTAGGTGCGGCACATGTGCTCGATGGTGAAGTTGATCTGCGGCACCACCGAGGAGATCATGATGCCCTCCACCTGCTCCGCGCGGATGCCCTTGTGCGCGAAGAGGTTGAGCAGCAGTATGCCGTACTCGTCCGAGGACATGTTGCGGTTGGTGGATACGCGCCAGTATTCCACCGTCTCCATGCCCTCGAACAGCGCGGTCTTGATGTTGGTGTTTCCGATGTCCATCGTGAGGATCATAGAAGATTCTCCTTTAAATGCGCGGCCCGGGCGGAGGATCGACCGAGAGCCTCCGCCCGGGCTCCGCGCTTACTTATGTTGTACCTTCCACAGCGCGGCCAGCACCGGCGTGGAGATCAGCGCCGCGACCACGGCCTCGGCCGTTCCGGCGATCAGGCCCGTGCCGGTGATCAGCGCCAGCACCTTCTCGGAGTTGATGCCCATCAGGATGTAGAACAGCAGCATCAGCCCCAGGTACAGGATCGTGTTTGTCAGCGACCCGGCCACCGCGGCAAAGGACACGGCGCCCACGCGTGCTTCCTGGCCCTTCGAGGCGAGCTTATACACGAAGTGCGCCACCACCGGCACCATCAGCCGCGGCAGGAAGCACATGATGGCCGCCAGCAGCGGGCTAGCCGCCACCAGCGCCCCGGCCAGCGCCGAGGGCGTGCCGTAGATGCCGAAGGCGCTCAGCGCGCTGACCCCGCCGAAGCAGAAGCCCAGGATCAATCCGGGCTTCAGGCCGAGCAGCAGCGTGCCCACGATCACGGGCACGCAGAGTATCGTCACATTGATAAATCCGAGGGGGATCAAGCCGATGGGCGTCAGCCCCAGCAGCAGCACCAGCGCGATAAACAGCGCGGTGAGCACAAAGCGCAGCGTCTGAGAGTGGGACAAGGTCGACGGGCGATTCACAGTCTGATTCATTTGTCATTCCTCCATTCAAGTTCGCAAAGGATACCTGATGTATCGGGAAACGGGAAACCATCGGACACCGGTTCGGCTCCAAGCGGATGCCGACACAGCGATTATAACATGAATCGCGGGAAATGTCTCTGTTTTGGGGGAATGTTAATGTAAAAATAAAGGGGAACGCGAAGGCCCGCCCCGATGATGCGGGGCGGGCCCATCTCTCTCATGTGCTGTTTGCCTTACGCGAATTCGACCGCGTAATAGATCGTGTACCCTTTGGTCGTGACGGCCACTCCCATGCGCGTATATTCGGTACTCTTCACCATCGCGTCGATCGACTTGTTGCTCGATTGCGCCATTTCCATATCTCCCGCCGCGGTGCCCATCGTATGCCCAATAAAGCCATTGGTGCCCTTGTAGTATTCCGGATTCGAATTCAGCTGGGTCGTCAGCTGCGACTCGGCGTATTCCATCATCTGATCGTCGATTCCCAGGGGATAGATCCCCACGTTGCTTCGGGTGAGGTTGATCTGGTTGATCAGATACAGCATCTCGTTTTTTTAAAGCTGCTTCTCACCCGCGGCGCTCTGCTGCACCGTTATATTCACGGAATCGCTGCTCCCGTCGGGCAATTTGGCGCAAATCGTGGCGGTGCCCACGTATAGCGCCGTCGCCCGGCCGTTCTTGTCCATGGCGATCGCGGGAATCAGTATGGATTCGGTGGAATCCTTCACGATGTCCCAGATCAATTCCTTGCTCGCGTCGGCCGGCGTGACCTCCGCCTCGAACTGGAGGACGTCGCCGACTCGCATCGTAACCGCCTTGCTCCCCTTGATCCGAACGCTCGTCTCCTCCTGGGGCGGCGCCGGCTCCACGGTCACGGTGCATGTCGCCTGCAGGCCCGATTCGCTCTCCGCCGTGATCACGCAGGTGCCTTCGCGGTGCGCCGTGAGCTCGGCCTCCCCGCTCAAAACCTCGCCGATGGATACGATCGTGCTGTCCGAGCTGGTGAAGCGGATGCTGCCCACGCTCCCACCGAGGGCGATGGTCGACAGCAGGTAGGTGTCATTCACCCGCATCGTGAGGCTCTCCCGCTCCATTTGCAGCGACCCGGTCAGCTCTTTGACCGTGATCTTGCATTTTAGTTTCTTCCCGTTGTGCGTCTTGGCGGTAATGGTCGCGCTGCCATTCTTCTTCGCCGTCACGAGGCCGTTGTCATCCACGGAGGCGACGGTACTCTTCGAGCTCGAATAGGTGACCCTCGTCCGGGCGTTCGAGGGCTCGAGCGCATATTCGAACTGCCACTGCGAGCCGATGCCCATCGTCTTCTTCGTCAGGCCGATAATTTGCTTCGGTTTGACGGGATCCATGACCTGGATATAGATGACCGCCTCCTTGTCGCCGCGCGAGGTTTTGGCGGTGAGCTTCGTCAGGCCTCCCTTCTTCGGAATCACCACGTTGTTCTTCACAATCGCGACGCCCGAATTCTTCGGCTTCCATTTCACTTCGGTCTTCGCGGTTCCGATCGGCTCAATGATGGGCTTCAGCTCCCGCGTCTCGTCGATGAACAGCGTCAGTGCATCGCCTTCATCGAGCTTCGTCTCGCCGTCCAGGCTCAGCTTGATGTCCGTGGGCATCGTCGGGTCGATGATCTGAAGCGCAAATTTCGCGGTCTTCTTGTTGTGCGATTTTGCGATGATCGTCACTTTTCCCGCCTTGAGGCCCTTCACCGCCCCGCTGTTCGCATCGAGCGAAACGATTTTCTTCTTCTTGTCCGACGAGCTCATGCTCCACGTCACTTTTGATACCGCATCGCTCGGCGAGAGGCGCGCGCTGAGGTGCATCGTATCGCCGATGTTCATAGATTTCTTCCCGAGATCGGATTCGATCTCGATCGAGCTCGGCGCGGGCTTCACCGTCACTTGGCAAGTCGCGGTTTTTCCGTCCTTGGTCGTCGCGGTAATCATCGCGCTGCCAGTTGCCTTCGCGGTAATTTTAATCCCAGCCAGATTCTTCGCCTTCTTCGGAAACAATGGTTTTGTCGCTGGTCGCAAAGTTCGACTTGATTTTTTTCTCGCCCTGCAACGCCGAAATCGTTGCCGTCTGCCCGACACCAAGCGTAATTTCAGCCGGGTCAATTCGATAATCTATGACCGTAACCTGGCACGAAGCCGAAACGCCGCTGCCATCCGTGGCAGAGCATACAATATCAGTTGTCCCCGGATTAACCCCTTTTATTCTGGCACTTTCGTTCGATACTTTTTCGATCTCGACTATACCCGGGTTGCTTGCCGTCCATTCCAAAGATTTATTTGTTGCGTTATCAGGTTCGATTTGAGCCGATAACGTGAATTGGTTTGTTGCTTCATCACCAAGTAAAAGTGTTCGGGTTTTTGGCGATAGAGTAATGCTAGATACTGCTACAGGTGGAATTAACGCATGGCTAATTATTCTTTTTCGTCCAGTAGTCTCTTTATTATTGAAATCTCCCCATTCTTCTGTATGCAGCGAAATTTTTAAATCGCCTTCAGAATTACAATCTAACCATGTTAATGTTGATTGATCGTATTTCAAAACAATTAATGAATGTCCATAATTTCCATTATATGAGCCATCAGAATTTGATGTTGTACGTATATATGTACCACAAGTAACCCCTGCTTCCTCACAATCTGCATATGTTAGGCTTTTTAACCCTTTAAGTGCTATATGAGATTTTTTATATGAGAGATTGCCTTGAAAAGGCACCTCACCAAATAGGTAATAATACACAGCGTTAGCATAAATATAACACTGATATCCAGAATAGCCTGCATTAGGGATAGAATACTCGACATCATCAATATAATCTCCTATTTTGAACGCCCATAACTTACCATCATATTTAAGGATATCAGCCTTACCATTCATAACATCTGATAGCTTTTGAGCGAGCACCTTATCCTTTGTATAATCATTTCCATTATATTTCTCTTCACTATCTGCCATCGTCATTATTTCTAAATCCGCTGCAAGCGCTTCCCGCTGCTCCAGCCGGAAGTACTTCCAGCCCTCGATCTCCGTTCCGTCCTCCATGATGGCGATCACGTAGAGGGAGAACCAACCGCCCTCGGAGTATTCCACCGCGGACAGTTCGATGCGGGGTTCGGTTGTGTAGATGCGCTCGCCGCGCTCCTCGGGATTGTCTCCCTCGGGGACGGGGGCGGTCTGCACGGCGTACTGCGCCGCCTCGCCGTCGAAGTTCCATTCAAAGGTCAACGTCTCCGGCAGCTCCGCATAAGGAATCGTAATCGCTCCTGTCTCCTCGTCGTACTCCCATTCCGGCGCAATGAGCACCTCCGGCGCGGCTGGAAGCGCCGCGTCCCCCGCGGGCTCCTTTTCTTTGACTTCCTCAGCCGATTCCTCTATGTCCGGCTCCTCTTCGGTCGGTTCCTCTATGGCCGGTTCCTCACCGGCCGGTTCTTCCATGGGCGGTTCCTCTTCGACCGGCTCCTGCTGCGCGGATTCCTCCGCGACCAGCTCCTCCATCGCCTCCGGCGCAAGCTGCTCCTCCGAGACCGCCGTCGTCAACAGCAGCATCAGGGCCAGCAGCAGCGCCAACGCCTGCTTCAGCTTCCTCATCGTTTCCTTCCTCCTTCTCCATCATCTTTTTACAAACGTGGCCCCATTTGGACACACTCTTAACCAAATTATACCACACGCCCCCCCCCCATGGTAAATTTATTATTAATTTTTTCTATCAAATCTTCAATTAGTAAACTGATTAAATGCGCATGCGCGTCAACGGCATTGGGAGTATTTCTGAAACATGCGAGCGCGACGGACGCGGCAATACGGTATAAGGTCCGTTGAAGGATGCTGTACAAGTGGCTGAGGCGAACACAAGGAGCCGGCAGTTTGCGGTTGCCGGCTCCTCTTTGCTGTTGGTTTAGTTCGTTTGCAGCGTGATTGTAACCTTCTTGGCCTTGCCGTTGAGGCCCTTCGCTTCCGTCGTGGCGGTGATCTTTACCTTTACGCCCGCCTTCAGCGCGCATACCTGGCCGTTGTCATCCACCAGCGCGTACTTGGGCTTGTTGCAGCTCCACTTCGCGCCGCTCTTCTGTTGCGTTCCGTCCTCCGCCGTGATCGTACAGGTCAGGCGCACGGGCACGCCTACCTTCAGCCCCGCTTCCTTCACGGCCTCCTCGTTGTCAATCGCAATCTTCTTCGGCCGCTCCAGATTGACCACTTTGATCGTTATCGATGCGCTCTTTGTCGCCGCTCTCTTGCCCGTGCCGATCTTCTTCGCCGTCTTCGCCGTGACCTTTACCGTTCCTTCCTTCAGCGGCGTGATGGCGCCCGTCTCATTGTCGATCTCCACGATGCCCTTCTTCTTCAGCGTGTACTTCACTGCGCTCCACTTGTCCGCGCCTCCGAACACCGGCGTCAGCTTCGCGCCCTCTTCACCCAGGTGCACCGTCTTCGTCTTGCCGTCGGCCAGCGAGAACTCCGTCGGCGCGTGCGGATCCTCCACCGCCACCGTCAGCGTCGCCTTGCGACCCTTGTCCTCCTTGGAGGCGACCGTGATCGTCGCCGTTCCAGCCGCGAGCGGCTTCAGCGTCACCGCTGAGGTTCCCTCGTCCACGCTCATCTCCACCGCGTACTTGTTGCTGTTCTTCCAGCTCAGCTGGCCATACTTCACGCCTGACGGCGAAAGCGCCGCCGCGATCCTGCGCGGCTCGTCATCCGTGGTCAAGCGCAGCTCGCTCTGCTCCATGCTCAGCGATTCCGGCTTGTGGTTGTCCTTCGTCACCTGCACCTTCACGCTGGCGCTGACCGTCTTGCCGCTCGCGTCCTTCTTCTTCGCCGTCGCCCGGATCGTCGTCGAGCCCTTGCCGATCGTCGTCACGTTGCCGCTCTGATCCACGATCGCCACATCCGGCTTCGAGGACGTCCATTCGATCTCGCTCGAACCCGCGGGATCCAGCGTGGGGGCAATCCTGAAGTCCTCGTCCGTGGTGACCTTCTTCGTCCCCCTGATGTCCAGCGTCAGCTTCTTCGGCGCGCTGCTGTCCGTCACGGTCACCGTAATGCTGGCCTTCGGCTTCTTCTTTTTCGAGGCCGCGGGCGATACGGTGATCTTCGCCTTGCCGGTGCTCAGCATCTCCGCACGGCCGGTATCCTCGTCCACCTTTACCACTTCGGGCTTCGACGATGTCCACTTCAGCTCCGCCGTGGCCGGTTCCAGATTCGTCAGCTGGCCCTTCAACTCCACAATCTCGCCCAGCCCCGCAGTGAGCGCCTTCGGAAGCGCCAGCTTCGTCGGCACGGTGGGATCGACTACGGTGATCTTCAGCGCCTTGCTGCTCTTGCCGTTGTCGGTCTTTACCGTGATCTTCGTCGAGCCCGCGCCCAGCGCCGTCACTTTGCCCTCGCGGCTCACCGTCGCCACGGAATGGTTGGAGGAATACCAGAGCAGGGCAGGCCGAGCCTCCGCCGGGGATGCGGTCGTCGTCAGCGTGAGCGTTTCGCCGATATTGATCCTATTCCTCTCGGGCTCGTTGATCTTGATGGACGTTGCCTTCTCTGCCGACGGCTCCGGCCCCGTGCTGCCGTCGTCGCTCACCGTAATGTCCGATGCCGGCGCTTCGATTTGCGTCGTTTCCTTTTCGTTCCCGACGAATGTACTAACCTCGACATCGCTCATCTCCGCTTCGGAAGAGACATTAAGCTTGTCCCCATCCTTCTTGAGCGCGACGTCCTTCTGCGCATTTCCGGAAACCCGAATCAGACCATTCTCGCCCGGCGCCACTTCATGGTCGGTGGAGACATAGGCACTAAACGCATAGTCGTTCCCTCGAATATCCATGCCTTCGCTCAGCGATATTGTTGCGCTTGAAACTCGTTCCCCCTCCAGGCTCATGTAGTTGCTATCATCCCACAATCTAATATCGACGTTGTTCCCCAACTCCGTCAATTGATACGTATCGCAATGATCCGTATATATCACAAGTCGAAATTCGCGTTCCGTTCCACCGCAATCAACATTGTAGATTTCCATATCCCCGCTGAATTGCTCGCCATCAAAGGCCAAGTATGTGCCATTGTCGGCATCAATGCGAAACGGATTGTCCAGCGACACTTCGATCTTTGTCCGATTTGAAACACTTCGAGACGTGAGATTATGATTAAACTCTCGCAGCTTGTCCCAATCGACAACATACATCAAAAAAATCGAATTACTCCTTGCTATGAGCCCTGTTGGATTGTACAATTCGAAATCAGAAAAGTCCTCCTTAATTCTCAGTGATACAAAACCGCCATCCATTGCATTCTTTTGCACTGTACTTACATCATATAGTTTTACAATATAGTTTCCTGTGTCCTTGTTGAAGCGGTAGCCTGTTATTAAAACACAGTGTCCCGCACTAGCTCCTCCTTGGCTTATATAATATTGAAACATGGCAACGCCATTCTTTTCGACATATTCTAGAAGTTTCGGGAAAAAAACTGTTGCATCGACCGTAGTAATCTCACCCCATTGTTTATAGAGTAATACACTTCTAAGGAAACCTCCCGAATAGGCAGAAACTGCTACTGAATCTAATCTTTTCTCCTCGCTAACACGTATACATTGAGACATCTGATAATAGTTAATAGAATTCAGCAGTTTGGCATCGTTGCATGGATAGTCCATATCATGGTATAACGAAGCAGAACTGTTGGATATGTCCTTCAGACCAATATAGCCCTTATATACGAGACCCATTGTTGCGGAAATGCCATAGCAACTACCATCCCAAGGGTCATACATATAATTCTTGAGATAGTTTATATCTTTTTTTGCTGCGCCCTCAATTAGTCGATCGTAATAGCTTTGGTCGGAAAAAGAATAATCCTTCACACCTGCAAAACCACAGTGTATTGAATTCGAGTTGAAATGGATATAATTACTATTATCCACACCAAGCGTAAAGCCTGATTCCACCACTCCGCAGTCTACGCACTTGTATCCGCTTTCTTCAAAGGTATGC
This sequence comes from uncultured Clostridia bacterium, assembly GCA_947600345.1. GTDB lineage: Bacteria > Bacillota > Clostridia > Christensenellales > Aristaeellaceae > SFTH01. The sequence continues at coordinate 7,463 of CANQGC010000038.1, read as the reverse complement.
TCCGTCTCAACGCCTCCCGCGGGAATGGGCTGCACGCGGACGACGTATTCTCCGCAATCCTTGCAGATCAAAGAGTATGTTTCTGTCCCTGTCCCGTTCTCTATCGTCCAGAGATGCTTCTCCCATTGATGGTCACTATCATCGACAAGCTCGCATTTGAGTTTGCTGCTATCCTCGGATTCGAGGACGAATTTCGTATGCTCATGCGGGCATACCGACACATAGCCGCAATTCGTGCACTTGCCCTTCTCATCGAAGCTGTGCCCATAAACAATTCCGTCCTTTGGAATATTGCGCTCGCGGTGGACGTAGCCCCCGCAAATCGTGCAGAGCAGCGAGTATTTTGCCTTTCCCGTTCCATCCGTCATGGTCCAGCGATGCGTCTGTCCATCGACGAATTCACACTTGACGTTGCCGCTCGCCTCGGGCGCGGCAGCGCGCGCCGCTTCCTCCGATTCGACCGAGGCATCCAAATCCTGCGCCTGACCGTCGATGGACGCCCTTGGAGAAATGCCGCTATCCTCGGACTCGAGAACGAACTTCGTATGCTCATGCTTGCATGCCGCCGGATCATAGCCGCATTCGCAGATGCTGGAATCACCGTATTTATGCTTCTCCAGATACGTGCAGCTGCCAAATTCTCCGTCGTAGAGCCACGCGCCGCAAATGCTGCAGGTAGCCGTAAGTTCGCCTGTATAATTTACGACATGGAATTCAGAATCCCAAGGTTGCCTGTCCTCCGTTGCTTCTACGCCCCCACCATATCCACCCGTGGTGCCCGGCTCATACTCTATGGCCTTCAGGTCATCATGATCGCATATGTGGCCGCAGATCGCGCATTCACCTTCACGCCCACTACGATAATCGTGTTCGCAAACCGCGCCGCAGATTGTACACTGGCCGCTAGACGAGTCCCAAACGTGTTCGCCGCCATCCAGGCAGGAACCGGAAGCATTGTGCGCTTCGGATTCGACCTCAGCGGCGCCCTCCTGGGAAGGCTCGCCGGATTCCTCGGAGGACTCTTGCTCCCCGGGCTCTTCCGGCTGCTCTTCCGTCTCGGGCTCCTGCTCCGATTCCTCGACGAACGGTTCATCGTCCACCGGTTCATCGACGATCGCTTCCTCGACGATCGTTTCCTCCGCTACAAGCTCCTCGGCCTGCGCCGCCTCCTCCGGCACAAGCTGCTCCTCCGAGAAACCCACCGCCGTCAACAGCATGGCCAGCGCCGTCAGCGCCGCCAGCATCCGCTTCAGTTTCCGCATTCCCCTTTCCCTCCATCCTCCAATACTTTGTCGATTATGGAAACTTTTAACAAAATTTTGTTAAGAAATATTATAACATATACCCGATCCGTACAGGTTAATCCCAGGTTAAATGTTACAATTGTTGTATCTCTTCCCTCATCATTTTTGATTTTCCCAAACCTTTGCATTCCTTCGCTTGACATATGTGTGGAATCGTGCTACAATGCACTCAATTCTAGGAAGGGAAGCGTGCCACATGCAGCGCCGCAGCTTCGGGTTCGCCTTTACGTACTACTATTACTTTACCGGCTCCGCCGCGATGAGGTAATGGTAGTGCTTGTGATGCGCAGAATCCCGAAGTAAAGCTTCCGGAAACCAAAGGTACGAAGATGCCGCCACACAGCTACCGAGCCTGTGTGGTATTTTTTATGGAAGGGAAAGAGGTAGGTAGACAATGATCGCAATTCTCAAGCAGAACGCATCCCCCGAGCGCACCCAGATGCTCATCGACTGGCTGAAGCGCCAGGGGCTGGGCGTGCACGTGTCCCAGGGCGAGTTCAGCACCGTGCTGGGCCTGATCGGCGACACCTCCAAGGTGGACATCGACATGCTCACCAGCCTGGACATCATCGAGAAGGTCATGCGCGTGAGCGAGCCCTTCAAGGCCGTGAACCGCAAGTTCCACCCGGACGACACCGTGGTGAAGGTCAATGACAGCGTGTCCATCGGCGGCGGCCACTTCGGCATGATCGCCGGGCCCTGCTCGGTGGAGTGCTGCGAGCAGATCGTCTACGTGGCCCAGCGCGTGAAGGCGGCGGGCGCGAACATACTGCGCGGCGGCGCGTTCAAGCCCCGCACCTCCCCCTACGACTTCCAGGGCCTGGGCGCCGAGGGCATCGAGCTGCTGAAGGAGGCCCGCAAGCAGACCGGCCTTCCCATCATCACCGAGATCATGGACATCCGCTCCATCGAGCTGTTCGAGGACGTGGACGTGATCCAGGTGGGCGCGCGCAACACCCAGAACTTCGACCTCTTGCGCGAGCTGGGCAAGACGAACAAGCCGATCCTGCTCAAGCGCGGCCTGGCGGGCACGATCAAGGAGCTATTGATGAGCGCCGAGTACATCATCGCCAGCGGCAACGAGAACGTGATCCTCTGCGAGCGCGGCATCCGCACCTACGAGAGCGCCTACACCCGCAACACGCTGGACCTCTCCGCCGTGCCGGTGCTGAAGGAGCTCACGCATCTGCCCGTCGTGGTCGATCCCAGCCACGCCACGGGCCGGGCTTCGCTGGTGCCGTCGATGGCGATGGCGGCGGCGGCGGCCGGAGCCGACGGGCTGATGATCGAGGTGCACAACGATCCCATCCACGCGCTGAGCGACGGCGCGCAGTCGCTGACGCCGGACGCCTTCGACGATCTGGCCCGGCGGGTATTCAAGCTTCGGGAGGCGCTGGTATGACGAATTTGAAGAAGCGGGTCGGCATCATCGGCCTGGGCCTGATCGGCGGCTCCATGGCCAAGGCCTACAAGCGCGACCCCCAGTGGGAGGTCTTCGGCGCGAACCGCACGCGCTCGGTGGCGGAGTTCGCGCTGATCGCGGGCGACATCGACGGAATTCTCACCGACGAACTGCTGCCGACGCTGGACCTTCTGTTCCTGGCGGCCTACCCCCAGGGCGTGATCGACGAGCTCACGCGGATTTCGCCGATGCTCTCCAAGGACTGCTGCGTGATCGACCTGTCGGGCATCAAGCGCCGGGTGTGCGAGGCGTGCTTCCCGCTGGCGGAGAAGTACGGCTACACCTTCATCGGCGGCCACCCGATGGCGGGCACCCAGTACAGCGGCTACAAGTACAGCCGGGCCGACATGTACGACGGCGCGCCGATGATCATCGTGCCGCCGGAGTTCGACGACATCGAGCTGCTCGACCGGGTGAAGAAGCTGCTGCAGCCCGCGCGCTTCGGGCGCATTTCGGCCATCACCGCCGAGGATCACGACAAGCGCATCGCCTTCACCTCCCAGATGGCCCACGTGGTGTCCAACGCCTACGTGAAGTCCCCCACCGCCCGCCGCCACGACGGCTTCTCGGCGGGCAGCTACCGGGACCTGACTCGCGTGGCCTGGCTGAATCCGGACATGTGGGCGGAGCTGTTCCTGGAGAACCGGGACGCGCTGCTGTTCGAGCTGGACACGTTCCTGGCCTCCATCTCCAAGTACCGCGACGCGCTGGCGGCGGACGACTTCGCCACGCTGCGGGCGCTGCTGGACGAGGGCCGCAGGATCAAGGAGGAGGTCGACGGCAAGTGAGGACGATCCACATCGCCGCCTCCCGGGAGTACGACGTGGTCATCGGCCGCGGCCTGCTGGGTGAGCTGGGCAGCCGCGCGGCGGAGGTGCTGCGCGGAAGGAGCTGCGCGGTGGTGAGCGACAGCAACGTCGCGCCCATCTACATGGAAGCAACGCTGGCATCGCTGCGCGCGGCGGGCTTCGCCGCCGAGCCCTACGTCATTCCGGCGGGCGAGGCGAGCAAGTGCGGGCGCGTGTATCTGGAACTGCTCAACTTCCTGGCGGAAAAGAAGCTCACCCGCGCCGACGCGCTGATCGCGCTGGGCGGCGGCGTGGTGGGCGACCTGACCGGCTTCGCGGCGGCGACGTATCTGCGGGGCGTGGACTTCGTGCAGATTCCCACGACGCTGCTGGCCTGCGTGGACTCCTCGGTGGGCGGCAAGACGGCCATCGACCTGAGCGCGGGCAAGAACCTGGTGGGCGCGTTCTACCAGCCGAATTTGGTGCTGTGCGACCTGGACGCGCTGGACACGCTGCCGGAGGCCGTGTTCGCCGACGGCTGCGCCGAGGTCATCAAGTACGGCATGCTGGGCAGCGCCGAGCTGCTGGACCGGCTCGCCGAGCGCCACGCGAGGGAGCAGCTGGAGTACGTGGTCGCCAAGTGCGTGGAGATGAAGCGCGACGTGGTGGAGGGCGACGAGTTCGACACCGGCCGGCGGCAGCTGTTGAACCTGGGCCACACCTTCGCCCACGCCATCGAGGCTTCCAGCGACTACGCCATTCCCCACGGCCGCGCCGTGGCGATGGGCATGGACGTGATCACCCGCGCGGCGGTGAGGAAGGGCCTCTGCCCGGCGGAGTGCCTGACCATCCTGGAAAAGCTGCTGGCCGCCCACGGTTTGCCGCTGCGCACCGACTGTTCCGCCGAGACGCTGGCCTCCCTGGCCCTGTCCGACAAGAAGCGCAAGGGCGGCACGATCACGCTGGTCGTGCCCGAGCGCTATGGCGAGAGCGGACTGCACACCGTGCCCGTCGGGGAGCTGATCGACTGGGCCCAGGCGGGGCTCGAAGCATGATCGCGCGCATCTCCCCCCGGAAGCTCCGGGGCGCGGTGGCGGCGATCCCGTCCAAATCCGAGGCGCACCGCGCGCTGATCTGCGCAGCGCTGGCGGACGGGCCGACGAACATCCGCATGGGCGAGAGCTCGGAGGACATCGAGGCCACGATCCGCTGCCTGACCGCCTTCGGCGCGAAGATCGAGCGCACGGACTCCGGCCTGCGCGTGGAGCCCATCGCCGAAGTTCCCGCCTCCTGCGACGCGGACTGCGGCGAGAGCGGGAGCACGCTGCGCTTCCTGCTGCCGGTGGCGGCGGCGCTGGGCATCGACGCCCGCTTCCACATGCGGGGCCGGCTGCCCGAGCGGCCCATCGCGCCGCTGGACCGGGAGCTGGTTTGCGGCGGCTGTGAGCTCACCCGCCCGGAGCGGGACGTGCTGCGCATCCATGGAAAGCTTCGCCCCGGCGAATATGAGTTGCCCGGCGACGTGTCGTCCCAGTACATCTCCGGAATGCTGTTCGCGCTGCCGCTGCTGGATGGGGAGAGCAGGCTCGCCGTCACCGGCAGGCGCGAGTCCGTGGACTACGTGGCGATGACGCTGCAGACGCTCGCGCGCTTCGGCGTCGCGCCGGAGCTTCGCGGAGACAGCTATATAATAGGAAGCGACAGCCGCTACACCTCCCCCGGCGAGGCGGCGGTCGGTGGCGACTGGTCCAACGCGGCCTTCTGGCTGTGCGCGAACGCGCTGCCGGGCTGCGAGGTCACCGTCACCGGGCTGGACGCGAACTCCGCCCAGGGCGACCGCCGCGCGGCGGAGGAGCTACGCCGGATGGAGGCGGGCGAAACCACCCTCGACGCAGCGGACATCCCCGATCTGGTGCCGGCGCTGGCGGCCACCGCCTGCGCGCGCAATCAGGCGCTGCGGGTGATCCGCGCCGAGCGTCTGCGCATCAAGGAGAGCGACCGCCTGGCCTCGGTCAGCCGGACGCTGCGCGCGCTGGGCGGCGACGTGCGCGAGACGGAGGACGGGCTGACCGTGTCGCCCCTCTCCCCGGCGGGCGGCGCGCCGTCCGAGGGAGACCTTCGCCCCTACACCGAGCCCACCCACACCTGCGACGCCGACGCCTACTGGCCGGGCTTCGCGGAGGAAAGCACAAGCGCGGTATTGACCGGCGGCGCGGTGGACTCCTGCGGCGACCACCGCATCGCGATGATGGCGGCCATCGCTTCCTGCGCCTGCGCGGGCGAGGTCGTCGTTCGCGGCGCGGAGGCGGTGAACAAATCCTACCCCGGCTTCTGGCGCGACTTCGCCGCGCTGGGCGGCTGTGTGGAACTCACGGAGGATTGAAGCATGGGCAGCACTTTCGTTGGAAACCTCAGGATCTCGATCTTCGGCCAGTCCCACTCCGGCGGCATCGGCGTGTCGGTGGACGGCTTGCCAGCGGGCGAGAAGATCGACATGGGCGCGCTCGGCGCGTTCCTGGCCCGCCGCGCGCCGGGGCAGAACTCCTGGTCGACGCCGCGCAAGGAGGCCGACCTGCCGGAGTTCCTGGGCGGGTTGGTGAATGACACCACCTGCGGCGCCCCGCTGGCGGCGGTGATCCGCAATTCGAACACCCGCTCCGGCGACTACGAGAACCTGCGCGACGTGCCCCGGCCCGGCCACGCGGACTACACCGCCCAGGTCAAGTATCGGGGCTACCAGGACGTTGCCGGCGGCGGGCACTTCTCCGGGCGGCTGACCGCGCCGCTGTGCATCGCGGGCGGCATCTGCATGCAGATCCTCGCCCGGCGCGGCGTCGAGATCGGCGCGCACCTGTCGCGCGTCGGCAACGCGGAGGACGTCCGCTTCGACCCGGTGCGCCTGGATTCCGCCACGCTCCACGCGGCGGCGGCGAAGCCCTTCCCCACCCTGGACGACGCGGCGGGCGAGCGCATGCGCGCGGAGATTCAATCCGCCCGCGAGGCGCTTGACTCCGTGGGCGGCGAGATCGAGTGCGCGGCCATCGGCGTACCGGCGGGCCTGGGCGACCCCATGTTCGACGGCATGGAGAACCGCATCGCGCGGATCATCTTCGCCATACCGGCGATCAAGGGCGTGGAGTTCGGCGCGGGCTTCGGCGCCTCCCGCCTGCGCGGCAGCGAGAACAACGACCCCTACTTCATGGACGGCGGCGCCGTCCGCGCCCGCACGAACAACGCCGGGGGCATATTGGGCGGCATCACCAGCGGCATGCCGCTGATCCTCCGGGCCGCGGTGAAGCCCACGCCGTCCATCGCCCGGGCGCAGCAGAGCGTGTCGCTCTCGCGCGGCACGGACGCCGAGCTCGAGATTCGCGGCCGCCACGACCCCTGCATCGCGCCCCGCGCCGTTCCCTGCGTGGAGGCGGCGCTGGCCATCGCGCTGCTGGACGCCATGCTCGAAAAGGACAGGCTGGACTAAGCGCTCCAAACAGACGCAATTCTGGAAAGGATGAACGATAGAATGGAAGATTTACAGGCACTCCGAACCCGAATCGACGAGATCGATTCCCAGCTGATGGAGCTGTTCCAGGCGCGCATGGATGTGTCGGCCGGCATCGGCGCCTACAAGCGGGCCAACCGCCTGCCGGTGCTGGACCCCGGCCGCGAGCGGGACAAGCTGGCCGAGATCGCCCAGAAAGCCCGGCCCGATCTGGGAACCTACGCCCAGATGCTCTACAACATGATCTTTGAATTGAGCCGCAGCTACCAGAGCGACCTGATCCGCGAGAAGAGCGAGCTCTCCCACCGGGTCAGCAGCGCCATCGAGAACACGCCGCGCCTGTTCCCCTCCACGGCCTTCGTGGCCTGCCAGGGCACCGAGGGGGCCTACTCCCAGCTCGCAGCGGAGCG
>CANQGC010000037.1 GCA_947600345.1 uncultured Clostridia bacterium | reverse complement strand
TGTCCTACAACCGCCGCTCGAAGTGCTGGACGATCAAGGGCGAGCCGGTGGTGACGGAGCTCGCCAAGCGCCTCTTCCCCGGCTGCGACGGACGCGGGCGGGGCGTGGCGCGCTTCACGGCCCACCGGCGCATCATCGGCGATCTGAACTGGCTGATGCTGCGCTACCCGCTGGAGATCAAGGAATCCGACCGGGAGCGCTGGCGCGAAGCCCTGGAGGAGGCCCGTGAGTATGCCATCCGCCGGGAGCGCACGCTGCGCGAGCCGGAGACCGCGACGCCCCCGCCGGACGCCTTCGACGGAACGCTGCTGGACTTCCAGCGGCAGGGCCTGGGCTTCCTGCTCGCCGCCCGGCGCTGCCTTCTGGCGGACGACATGGGCCTGGGCAAGACGGTGCAGGCGCTGGCCTTCCTCGCCACCACGGCGGCGTACCCGGCCATCATCGTCGCGCCGCCCCACCTGCTGCGCAACTGGCAGAGCGAGATTGCCCGCTTCATCAACGCGAGCGGCAAGCTGCGCGTGCATGTGATTCGCGGCCTCAAGCCCTACGCCCTGCCCGAGGCGGACATCTACCTGACCCACTACCTGCTGCTGCGCGGCTGGAAGGACGTGCTGCCCGAGCAGAACTTCCGCACGGCGATCTTCGATGAGATTCAGGAATTGCGCCGCGACGGCTCCGCCAAGTACAGCGCCGCGAGCCTGCTGTCCGAGTCGGTGGAGAACTGCATCGGCCTGTCCGGCACGCCCATCTACAACAACGGCGGCGAGATCTGGAACGTGGTCAACATCCTCGACTTCCACTTCCTGGGCGACTGGGAGAGCTTCTCTCGGGAGTGGTGCTACGGCTACAACAGCGCCGTGGTCGCCAAGCCCGAATTGCTGGGCGAGCATCTGCGTCGGGAGGGGCTGATGCTGCGCAGGCTCAAGGGCGACGTATTGAAGGAGCTCGCGCCCAAGCGGCGGCTGGTGCAGGAGATCGACTGGGACGACGGCGTGTACCGGGAGCTGATGCTGCCGGTGGCCCAGCAGTTGAAGCTGCTGCGCGCCACCAGCGACCCCGCCCAGCGGGCGATCATCGAGGACGCCATCTGCCAGCGCCAGCGCCAGGCCACGGGCATCGCCAAGGCGCCCTTCGTGGCGGCCTTCGTGCGCGCGCTGGTGGAGGGCGGCGAGAAGGTGCTGCTGATGGCCCACCACCACGCGGTGATGGACATCTACAAGAGGGAATTGAAGTCGCTGCATCCGCGCTTCATCACGGGCCGGGAGACCGACGCCCAGAAGGAGAAGGCGGCGGATGACTTCATGCAGGGCAGGACGGACCTGTTGTGCATCTCGCTGCGCAGCGCCAGCGGGCTGAACCTGCAGCGGGCGAGTTGCGTGGTGTTCGGCGAGCTGGACTGGTCCCCGGCGGTGCACAGCCAGGCCGAGGACCGGGCACACCGCATCGGCCAGCGGGATTCGCTGCTGTGCTACTACCTGGTCTCGCCGAAGGGCTCGGACCGGGACATGCAGGACGCGCTGGGGCTGAAGGTCAGCCAGTTCGTCTCCCTCATGGGCGACGAGCAGCCCGACCGGGAGGACGTGATGATGCAGCAAAGCTTCGCCCGGGAGCGGATACGCAAGTTGGTGGAACGATTGGACGCGGAGGATTCCGCTGAGAATTGAGAGTATGGAGGAGTTGATTTCATGAGCGACAACCGCGACAAGATCATCAGCACCCAGATGGACGTGATCCAGACGCTGATCCAGCATAACTTAAGCCGCATCTCCGACGACTTCTGGGGCCCATCCGGCGCGCAGAAGCCCGCCGGGACGGACGCACCCGCGAGCGGCGCGCCCTTCAGCGCGAATCCCGTGAGCCCCGCCCAGAGCGCCGCGCCAACCCTGGCGAAGCAGGCGGACGCCCAGCAGCAGGAGGAGCTGCCGCCGGTGGAGGACATCGACGATCTGAAGGCCGAGCTCGACGAGCTGGTGGGCCTGACCGCCATCAAGCGCGAGGTGAACAACCTGATCAACATGGTCACGGTGCACAAGCTGCGCGAGGCGAACGGATTGAAGACGGTGGACATGTCGCTGCACATGGTGTTCTCCGGCAATCCCGGCACCGGCAAGACGACCATCGCCCGCATCATGGCGCGCATCTACCGGAGCCTGGGCGTGCTGTCGAAGGGGCAGCTGGTGGAGGTGGACCGCTCGGGGTTGGTGGCGGGCTACGTGGGCCAGACCGCCGGCAAGACCAGCAAGGTGATCGAAAAGGCGCTGGGCGGCGTGCTGTTCATCGACGAGGCGTACAGCCTGGCCGCGAAGTCTGAAAACGACTTCGGTTTGGAAGCGATCGACACCATCCTCAAGGCGATGGAGGATCACCGGGACGATCTGATCGTGATCGTCGCCGGCTACGACGGGCTGATGGACGACTTCATCCATTCCAACCCCGGTCTGGAATCCCGCTTCAACCGCTTCCTGCACTTCGACGACTACAGCGTGGACGAGATGATGGGCATACTCGACCTGCGGCTGAAGAAGGGACAGTACCAGCTCACGGACGGGGCTCGCAAAGCCGTGCGGGAGTACATCGAGGCGGCGAACACGAGCTCGATCTCCTTCGGCAACGCGCGCGGCGTGCGCAACATATTCGAAAAGCTGCTGGTGGAGCAGGCGAATCGCATCGCCGCGCTGGTGAAGCCTGACAAGGACGCGCTGATGACCATCACCGAGGAGGACGTGGCCGCCGCCCGCAAGGCGGACACCCAGCTCGCCAGGGCCGAGGCCGAGCGCGAGCGCGTGAAGCAGCACACCCAGGAGGCCATTGAGACGCTGCAGAAATTGGCGGACGAGGCGAAGAAGGTGCAGGCGGACAGGCTGGAGGTTGGGCCGGAGGAGGAGACTTCGGTTGGTTCGAAGGATGGCGGCTAGGAAACCGAGGGTAAGGCGTAAATCTCAAAACCAATTTGATGTAGAACAGACCGGAGTTTATATAGACTCCGGTCTGTTATTTCGTATAGAAGTGGCTTTGGTTATGAGCGGGGCGTTGTGGATGGCGATGGCGGGATGAGCGGTAGGTACGTTTGCTCTTTGGTTTGGGAAGCTTTGCTTCCCAAACCAAAACTCGCTTCGCGCGGCCCGCGGTTTGGAGGCGATGGAGCGTTGGTGCGCATTGCCGGGGTTTGGATGGATGACCGCGGGCCGCTGGGGTTATGGGGTTACGCTGGGCTCCGCCCAGACCTGCCAAGGAACCTGAGGTTCCTTGGATTCTCCCTTCTGGGGTTACGGTGGGCCTTGGGCTCAGTCGGGAAGCTCTACGGCCTGGCCTGCCTTCAGCGACTTCGGCACGTCGATTAGCCGCTGGTTCGTGGAGCCGCGAAAGCGGCAGTCCAGGCTCCGCTTCTCCAGCACGAACCTACCGTCTACCAGCACGTCCAGCTCCCGGAGCAGCGCCTTCTGCGCCTCCGTCCCCTGCTTCCGCAGTTCCTCGAAGGTATAGCCGCTATAGCTCCAAACATTCAGCCCCAGCCCGTGCGCCGCCCTTGCCAGCTCCGCGCACGCCTCCGGCTGGGCGAAGGGCTCGCCGCCGGAGAGCGTCAGGCCGTCCAGCAGCGGATTCTTCTTCATCTTCGCGATGATCTCCGCCGTGTCGCCCTCGCTGCCGCCGGCGAAGTCGTGGGTCTGGGGATTGTGGCAGCCGGGGCAGCGGTGCGGGCAGCCCTGGGTGAACACGGTCAGCCGGATGCCCGGGCCGTCCACGATGGAGTCGTTCACGACTCCCGCGATTCGAAACCTCATTCCTCCACCTCCGCCGCGGACTTCCCCGCCAGCGCGCCCGTCGAGAACGCGATCTGCAGATTGTAGCCGCCGGTCTGGGCGTCTACGTCCAGCAGCTCGCCGGCGAGGTACAGCCCCTTCGCCCGCTTGGATTCCATCGTCGATGGATCGACCTCGCGCACGTTCACGCCGCCCCGGGTCACGATGGCCTCGTCGAAGCCCCGCGTGGCCTTCGGCGTCAGCGGCAATTCCTTCAACAGCCGCAGTATCTCCGCCCGCTGCTCCGCTGTCACCGAGTTCACCGGTGTCTCCGGAGAGATCTTCGCCAGCAGCAGGATCTGCTGGCCCAGGCTATGGGGCGTCAGGCCGTCCATCACCGAGCCGAGCTTCTTTCTCGACATCTCCCTGAAGTCGCGCAGCAGGCGATTGTCCAGCGTCTGCGCGTCCAGCGCGGGCTTGAGGTCGATCGCCATGCGCACGCCGCTCAGTTCCTCCGGCAGCTTGCAGGAGAGCGTCAGCACCAGCGGACCGCTCACGCCGAAGTGGGTGAACAGCATCTCGCCCTGCTCGTCGAAGAAGGGCTTCCGCTTCTTGCCGCCCTCCCGCCAAGCGCGCAGGGCGACGTTCTTGAGCGAGAGCCCGGAGAGCGTGCCGGGCCAGCTCTCCTTCGTCTCGATGGGCACCAGCGACGGCAGCGGCTTCTGCACGCTGTGTCCGGCCTGCTCTGCCAGGCGGTAGCCGTCGCCGGTGGAGCCGGTGGAGGGGTAGCTCAGCCCGCCGGTGCAGAGAATTACGGCGTCGGCGGGAAGCTTCTCCCCGCCGCTCAGCCGCGCGCCCGCGCAGCGGCCCTCCTCCAGAATCAGCGCCTCGACCCGCGCCTCATAGCGAATCCGCACGCCCAGCCGCTCGAGCTCCCGGCGCAGGCCGCCGGTCACGTCGCTGGCGCGGTCGGAGACCGGGAACACCCGGCCGCCGCGCTCCACCTTGAGCGGCACGCCCAGGCCCTCCATCAGCTCCATCATGCCCCGGCTGTCCAGGTTCGCCAGCGCGGCGTAGAGGAAGCGGCGGTTGCGCTCGACGCAGCGCAGGAAGTCCTCGCCCTCGGCCACGTTCGTCAGATTGCAGCGGCCCTTGCCGGTGATGTAGACCTTCTTGCCCAGCTTCTCGTTGCGCTCCAACAGCGTCACCCGCGCGCCGCCCCGGGCCGCAAAGAGCGCGGCCAGCATCCCGGCCGCGCCCCCTCCGATTACAAGTATATTGCGCATCCAATTCCTCCGATTGTTCGAGCATCAGTCCCCCGGACGATTGAGGTAGACGTCGTACTCCGTCCAGATGCTGTCCATCTTCTTAAAGTACTCGCTGACCTCGCTCCTGCGGCGCTGGCCCAGCGCGATCAGCAGCGCGTTGATCAGCGACAGCGGCGCCACGAAGGAATCCACGAAGGAGCTCATGTCGCTCTTGGCCATCAGGCAGATGTCCGCCGTGGAGTGCAGCGGCGAGAGCGGGCCGTCGGTGATGGCGACCAGCGCCGCGCCCTGGCTGCGGGCGAACTCCATGGCTTCGATGGAGCGCTTCGTGTAGCGCGGGAAGGCGATGCCGATCAGCAGGTCCCCCTCGCCGATGCGGGAGAGCTGCTCGAACACGTCGCTCACGCCCGAGGTGACCACCTGCACGTTCGGGAAGATGAACTTCAGGTAGTGGACGAAGAACTCGGCCACCGGCGCCGAGGCCCGCAGGCCCATCACGTAGATGTTGCGCGCCTGGATCATCCGGTCGATGGCGGCCTCGAAGGCGGAGACATCGATCTCGTCCAGCGTGGAGCGGATGTTCTGAATGTCCGCCTTGAGCACCTTGTTGAGCACCTGGGCGTGGTCCATGTCGCTGGCCATCTCGAAGCGCTGGGAGGCGGTGAGCCGGTGGCGAAGCAACTCCTGCAGCGCCTTTTGCAGCTGCGGGTAGCCGCTGTAGCCCAGCGCCGACGCGAAGCGCACGACGGTGGACTCCGATACGCCCACGTACTCGCCCAGCTTCGACGCCGTCATGAACACGACCTTGTCGTAGTGCGTCACGATGCACTCGGCGATCCTGCGATGGCTCTTGGAAAGCTTCTTGCCGCTGTGGTTCAGGCGATGGATCAGCTCCTGCGCGTTGTCCATGATCCGCTCCTCCCAAATTTGAAAGCTTTACTTGGTACATTATACACGGCATCCGAATAATTTGCAAGCATCCTGGCGGTAAATTGCAGAATTTTTACTTATTTCGGCAGTTTCTCCGCGCTTTTTGAAATGGAAATGATTCCGCTGCCCATAAGCATATGCCCATCCGCACCCGCATAGATTGAATCGTGTACGAGGAGGGTTGCGCATGGTTCGCTTCAAGGTCGTCAAGGGTTCCCATCTGCTGCTCGGCTTCGCGGTGATCGTGCTGCTGGCCGTGATCGCCTTCATACTGCTCCAGGGCGGAATTCCCGGGCTTCCCAGCGCCCGGGAGGCGGCGCCGGACGCGGAGATCGTTCAACTGAATCCAAGCGATGGGGAGGCAAGGGCGGCAGTCGCCTTTGCCTCAAACGCGTCCGGGCAGCAGCTGCAGATCGAGGTGATCGCGGACGAACCGGCCGCCGAGCCGATGCCGGACGCCAAGACCGTGCTGATCTACCACACCCACACCCACGAGGCCTACGCCCAGGACAGCGAGGATCCCTACGAGGCCATCGAGACCTGGCGCACCGCGGACGAGCAGCACAGCGTGGTGCGCGTCGGCGCGGCGCTGGCCGAGGCGCTGACGAAGCTGGGCTACCGGGTGACCCACGACACCACCGACCACGAGCAGGCGGCGCTCTCCACCGCCTACGAGCGCTCTCTGGAGACGCTCTCCCGCTACGCGCCGGGATACGACCTGCGCATCGACCTGCACCGGGACGCCTACGTGGAGGGTCTGACGGAGCACTTCACCGGTCCGGACGGCGAGCGCTACGCCCAGCTGATGCTGCTGGTGGGCCGCGGCGACGGCTACGAGGGGAGCGAGCGCCCGCCCTACGAGGAAAACCTGGCCTTCGCCCAGCGCCTCACCGGGGCGCTCAACGCGCGCATGGACGGCATATGCCGAAACGTGACCGTCAAGAAGGGGCGCTACAACCAGCAGACCGACGCGCGCTGCATACTGGTGGAGGTCGGCCACAATCTCAACACGCTGCGCGAGGCGCTCGCCTCCGTGCCGGTACTGGCGCAGGGCATCGACGACGTCCTGCGCGGCTAACGAGATTTCAACCCATGCGGGCAAAGCGCACATGAATTTTAACAATAATTTGACAGCTATTGACAGTGCGTTTCCGCTGTTATAAAATACTTATAAGGTACAATAATTCTAATGGAAGTAATTAAAATCGCAACATTGAAAGGATTGTTTACGACTTGGGATCTTCTTTTGGCAGAGGTACTCACTATGGATAAGCTCAAAGTTCTCATCATTGATCCTGACGATCACTTCTCCGATCTCGCCGGACATTTCCTCGCAAAATTCCCCGATTTGGAGCTCCTGACGCGCGAGCGCAACGGTCGCGACGGCCTGCGGCGCATCCGCGCGGAGCTCCCCGATGTCGTGCTGTTCGATCTTCTGCTGTCGGAATTGGATGGGCTTTCCCTGCTCCGGCAGGCGATGGAACTGAGCTCTCCGCCGTCGATGATCTGCTGCACGCGCTTCTACTCGGAAGTGGCGCTGGAGGCGATACGCACCTACGGCGCCAGCCTGATGCTGTTCAAGCCGGTGGACCTGCAATCGCTCCGCCCCGCCATCGTGGACTGCGCCCGCTTGCAGCGGACCGTGCGCCAGTTCCGGCGCAGCGCCCTGGAGTTCGACGCCGACGGCGACCGCCAGATCGCCCGCATCCGCAACCGCCTCGTGGCGCTGGGCGTGCCATCGAAGCTCGCGGGCTGCAACTATCTGACCGAGGGCGTGCGGCTGGCCATCTCCGACGTGGCGCTGACCCGCAACCTGTCCAAGGGGCTCTATCTGGAAATCTCCCGCAGCATGGACACCACGCCCGCCCGGGTGGAGCGCTGCATTCGAAACGCCATCTCCGTCGCCTATCAATCCGGCGGCCTGGAGGGAAAGATGCTCACCTGCCCCTCCAACAAGGAATTCATCCACTACGTGCTGCACGATCTCGACATTCCCTCCCATTGATTCCCCCGGCGGGCACATTTGTATTGTAATTTTCTTTCGTTTATGTTATCATAGGGGTAGACAGCAACATAGGAGGCGGTGGCATGCTGATTATCGGCATCTGCGGCGCCAGCGGCAGCGGAAAGTCCACGCTCGCCCGGGAACTGGAGCGCCGGCTGGACCGGCCCTGCGTCTACCTCAAGCAGGATTCCTACTACAGGGATCACCCCGACATGAGCTTTGAGGAGCGCGAGCGCATCAACTACGACGAGCCCGGCGCCTTCGAGCACGACGCCTTGCGCGACGATCTGCTCGCCCTGAAGGAGGGCCGCTCCATCGACGCCAAGGTTTACGACTACGCGCTGCATCGCCGGTGCGATCCCCCGGAGCACATCGACCCCGCCGACGTGGTGCTCATCGAGGGCATCCACGTGTTCTACGACGCCGCCGTGCGCGCGCTGATGGACTTCAAGATCTACGTGCAGGTCGACCCGGACGTCTGCCTGATGCGCCGGGTGAAGCGGGACATCCGCGACCGGGGCCGCAGCGTGGACGGCATCTACCGCCAATATCTGGAGACGGTCAAGCCCATGTACGAGAAGTACATCCGCAACTACGTGGACTACGCCGACGTCATCGTGGCGCAGGGCGGCAAGAACGCCCGCATCGTGGACATACTGGCCCACTACATCAACTCCGGCCTGATTCAGGAGGAAGCGAAAGGAGAAGCACAATGAAGCTGAGAAGGACCCTCGCGCTGGCACTCGCCATGCTGCTGGTCTGCGCCCTGCCGGCGAACGCCGCCGCAAAGCGCTACTACATCTCCTACGAGGATTACGGCGACCCCGTGGGCTGGTTCCAGGACATCCTTGGCGTGCAGGAGGACTACGAGTACGACTATTACAGCAGCTACTACCGGGGCTACAGTACGCAATCCGTGCCCTACTTCGGCGACGCGACCCGCGCGGCGGTGCGCGCCTTCCAGCGGGAGTACGGCCTGACCGTCAACGGCAGGCTGGACGCGAATACGCTCTACGCCCTGCTGGACATGCCCTACTACAGCGAGTACGAGGATCCGACGGTCTGGATTCCCATGCACGGCGGTACCAAGTATCACAGCGACCCCGAATGTTCGGGCATCGTCGACGCTCGCGAGATGCCTTGCTCCGTGGCCGAGGAGTGCGGCTTCACCGCCTGCCGGAAGTGCTACTACTAAAGTTTAAGTGAAGTTTAAGATTCGACAAATCTATGGAACTCCCACTCCCTGTGTGGTATAATACCAGCGACTAAGGAGTGGGAGGTTTTATTTATGAAGAAGATTTTCCAGGAGTTCAAGGAGTTCGCGTTTCGCGGAAACGTGATCGACATGGCCGTCGGTGTCGTCATCGGCTCCGCCTTCACCGGCATCGTCAACAGCATCGTCGAGGACATCTTCACGCCCCTGATCGCCGTGATCACCGGCAGCGTGGACTTCACCGCGCTGGCCGTGATGATGGGCGATGGCGCGGACGCGCCGCGGCTGGCCGTCGGCAACTTCATCCAGGCGGTGATCAACTTCCTGATGATCGCCATCTGCGTATTCATCTTCGTGAAGTTCATCAACAAGCTGCGCTCCATCGCGCCCGCCAAGGAGGAGGAAGCGGCCCCCGAACCGCACATCTGCCCCTACTGCAAGAGCGAGATTCCCGAGGGCGCGACCCGCTGCCCGCACTGCACCTCCGTGCTGACGGAGGAGAAGGCGGCCTGACCCGCCAAGCTCACCAATAAGCGCGCAGCAACAGAAGGGAGAATCCAAGGAACCTCAGGTTCCTTGGCAGAGATTCTCAAGGGACAGCGTCCCTTGAGCGGGTCCGGGCGGAGCCCGGCGTCACCCCAAGGCAAGGCAGAGGAAGTAGTTGCGCTTGAGGCTCAAAGCCTCCGCCCCCAAGCGGCCCGCGGGATCAAACCAAAGCCCCAACAAAGCGAACATTCGCCCCATCGCCTCCAATCCGCGGGCCGCCGGCGGTGCATATTTTCAATCGGGGAAGCGCAAGCTTCCCCGATTGAAAAGTAGCCGCCACTAACTCTCCAACACCCCGCCCCAACCGCCACCAAAGGTCGGAATACTCCACCCATCTCAGCAAAGCTAAAGCCCCGGCGCACATGCGCCGGGGCTCATCGTTTCGATTTTTGCTTCACTTCGCGCTCTTGGCGATCTCCCGGAGGATGGCGTTGAGTATGGTGATCGTCACCGGCACGCCGCCCTTCTTGCCGCGGACCACGATGGAGGTCAGGTCGCTGTCGATCAGCCGCTCCTTGAGCTGCACGACGCTCGCGAAGCCCGTGGACGCCGCCAGCACGCAGACGTCGCTCATGGGCTCGTGCTGCCTGCGGCGCACCATGCGGTTGATGGCCGCGGGCGCGCTGCCCACCACCATCAGCTTCGGGCCGCTCAGCGCCAGGCCGTAGTCCACCGCGATCTCTGCCCGGGTGATGCGCCGTTGGCTCGCCAGCGCGATCACCTGCGGATCGTCGATAAAGCAGGCGATCGAGGCACCGTGGGAGCCCATGAGCTCCGCCTCGATGCCGCTCTCCACCAGCGTGGTGTCGGTCACAATGGTACCGCCCATCTCGATCAGGCGCTTGATGTGCGTGATCGCGGTGGGGCTGAAGTAGATGCTCTGTGAAAGCGATGGATCGCCGGTCTCTCGCTCGATTTCAGCGAGGATCGCAGACATCTCCTGGGTCATGTAGGGCATCCCGCCGCCGTGTCGGTTCCCCTCCCCCTGCGCTCTTCTGATCAAATCTTACACTCCTTAGCTTTACTGCCTCTGTGATCCTAGTAGACCACTCTACATGTCATCTTACGGGAAGCGGCGGTGTGTGTCAAGCCGAATTCTGTATACTACTTAAATTTAACCGCATAAATTTCGATGAATCGTTTAACTTTAGCGTTATTTCCCCATTTTACGCGAAAAAGCCCCCCAACCGTCGCGGAGCGGTCGAACGTTCTTCACGCGATCCTTCCAGGTTCGCCGAGGGCCGGGCGCGGAGGTTTCGGATGCCGCGCGGCGCGCCGGCGGGGAGCGCGCATCAGCGGTACTCCTCCGCCGGGCGCACGTTGGCCCGGCCGTTGGCGCGGTCGAAGCCGTCGAGCACCAGCAGCGAACGCGCGCCCTGCACGCGCTTCTCCTCCGGCTGCGCGGTGGAAATCATCACGCAGACGCCCACCACCTCAGCCTGGAATTCGCGCATCATGTCCACCATGCCCTGCAGCGTGCCGCCGCCCTTCATGAAGTCGTCCACGATCAGCGCGCGCTGACCGGCCTTCACCGCGCGCCGCGCCAGCGCCATCGTCTCGATGCGCTCGTTGCCGCCGCCGGCGATGTAGTTGATCTTCACGGCGGAGCCCTCGTAGGCGCGGCTGTCCCTGCGGGCGATCACCAGCGGCACGTCCAGCGCCCGGGCCGTCATCAGCGCGATGGGGATGCCCTTGGTCTCCATGGTGAGCACCAGGTCGGGCTGCTTCTCATAGTATGCCGCGGCCAGGATCTCCCCCAGCGCCTGCGCCGTGCGCGCGTCGCTGGTCACGTCCGAGGTGTAGAGGAAGCCGCCCGGCAGCATGCGGCCCGGCTCCTGCAGGCGCTCGGAGAGCTCCGAGAGCACGCGCTTCACCCGCGCCGGGCTCGGCACCGGGCGGTAGCGCACGCCGCCCGCCGCGCCCGCGAGCGTCTCCACGCACCCCAGATCGAATTGCGCGAAGGAGTGGTCGATGAGGTCGATATCCTCGCTGACGGTGGACTTCGCGGCGCCAAAGAGCTCGCAGAACTCCCCCAGTGTGTGTATGCGATTCGGGGACTCGGTCAGTATGCGGGCCATTGCGCCCAATCGCTCGCTGCGCTTGATCTTCTCCATCGCGCTCTGCACTCCTTTTTACGAATGTTCGTGTGGTATTTTTCAATTATAATTCGGAATTGTTAGCTTTGATCGGGAATCGCGAGGTTTTAATCTTCTTTGCGAAGTTTTAACGCATAATGCTGCACCGCACTTGCAGCAGGGCCGGTTTTGCTTTATAATATAAGATGATTTAATCTGATATTTATGGCTTGCGCGGCTTCAAGCATTGAGAGAGGTGTTTTGACTATGGCGGCGGAAATTCGCGACTACAAGGGAAAGCGCGTGCACTTCATCGGCATCGGCGGGAGCTCCATGTCCGGCCTGGCGGGGCTTCTCAGGGAGGAGGGCTACAACGTCACGGGATCGGACAAGACGCAATCCCACAAGACGGACCACCTGGTGGAGAAGGGCGTGCCCATCTCCATCGGCCACGATCCGGCGAACATTCACGGCGCGGACGTCATCGTCTACTCGGCCGCCATCGCCGCCACCAATCCCGAGCGCGCTGAGGCCGCGCGGCTGGGCATCCCCCAGATTGAGCGCTGCGATCTGATCGGCCAGCTGATGCAGGGCAGCGACTTCGCGGTGGCCGTCAGCGGCACCCACGGCAAGACCACCACCACCTCCATGCTCGCCCAGGCCTTCCTCTCCGCCGGGGCCGACCCGTCGATCCACATCGGCGGCGAGCTGGACTTCATCGGCGGCAGCACGCGCCGGGGCACGAGCGGCGACTTCATCGTGGAGGCCTGCGAGTTCAACGGAAGCTTCCTGCACTTCCACCCCACCGTTGCGATCATCACGAACATCGACGAGGACCACCTGGACTTCTTCGGCGACATCGAGCACATCGAGGCGGCCTTCGCGAACTTCACCAGGCTGCTGCCGGAGGACGGCTGGTGCGTGGCCTGGGGCGACGACGAGCGCGCGCGCCGGGTCTGCCTCAATGCGAAGTGCAGCCACATGACCTACGGCTTAGGCCCGGACAACGACCTGCGGCCGGAGAATCTGCACTACGACGCGCGCGGCCGCGCCGGGTTCGACGCGATGCTCAACGGCGAGCGGATCGGCCACTTCCACATCGGCGTGGCCACCGAGGTCAACATGCTGGACGCGCTGGCGGTGATCGGCGTCTGCCACATCAAGGGCCTGGACATGGAGAAGGTCGCCCGCGCGCTGGAGGAGTTCAAGGGCGCGCACCGGCGCTTCGAGCTGACCAGCGTCACCGACGGCGTGGAGTGCTACACCGACTACGGCCACAACCCCGCCGAGATCAAGAACGCGCTGCGCCTGGCCGACCTGAAGCTCGCGGAGAAGCAGCCCCGGGGCGAGCTCTGGTCCGTGTTCCAGCCCCACACCTACTCCCGCACGAAGACGCTGTTCGACCAGTTCCTGGAGACCTTCGACCTGGCCGACCACGTGCTGGTGACGGACATCATGGCCGCCCGCGAGGTGGATCCCGGCGACATCAATTCCGAAATGCTGATCGCTCCGCTGCGCGCGCGCGGCCTGGACGCCGTGCTCACGCCCAGCTTTGACGATACGGAGGCCTACCTGCGCGCCCACTGGAAGCCGGGCGACGTGATGGTCAGCCACGGCTGCGGCGACATCGACCTGCTCAACGAGCAGATTGCCGCCCACGGCGACACCCGCCCCGGAGATACGGAGGGATGAATTTGAAGAGATGGATCTGCCTGCTGCTGGCGCTGAGCGTGCTCGCGCTGGCGGGCTGCGACCGCAGAAACGACGCCGGAGAGGAGGCCGCCCCCGATGCGAGCGCCTCGCCGGAGGCCACCGCCATCGGCGGCCTGACCCAGGCGCTGGAGAGAGAACAGGGCGCCGTGATCGAGGCCGCGGACGAGGACGTGGAGCCGGAGGAGGAACCCACCGCGGAGATTCCCGCGGACGAGCCGCTGGACGCGGATGCGGGCGACGCCACGGGCGAGGCCCCCGCGGAGGAGGGTTCCCTCGCGGCGGACGCCTTTGAGGAAATGGCCAGCCCGGAGCCCACGGAGAACATGCCCTTCGCCACGCCGACGCCCCAGCCGAACGCTTCGGTGGATCGCTATTCGGAGATCAAGGCCAACGGCCTGGGCTTCCGCTTCAGCTATCCGACGGGCTGGAACAACATTCCGGGCCGCAACACCGTGTGCTACGTGCAGCCGCTGGAGAACGGCACGGTGTATCCCGCGCGCGTTGCGGTCACGATGAAGCGCATGCCGCACACCGTGGGCCCGAAGGAGATGCGCTCCGAGTTCGCCGACTACGTCAAGACGCTGATGGGGCAGTACGACAGCGACACCTTCCGCGTGGGCACGAAGCTGAACGAGGACACGAAGTTCATGGGCAACGAGGCCCTATCGACCACCTACCTCGCCTACGACGGCGCCCAGGAGATCAAGGGCTACGCGATCATCACCCGCTTCGAGCGCTACCTCTACGTGTTCCACTTCCTCTGCGCCTACGACGACTACACCTCCTTCGAAGCCACAATCCGCTACATGCGCGACTCCGTCACCGCCGACGCCAGCGTCGCCCCAAAATAGGCGGGCAGTGCCCGCTTCCATCTGCTGCCGCGCATAGGCGACGGACTTTGGGCGGCATAAGGCCGACCGCCCAAAGTCCTGCGGTGCGTTTCTAAAGAAGCAAAGTACGAAGCGACGAAATCCTGCCCGTAGATCATGGGCAGGATTTCTGCGTATTGGGGACGGGGGAGCAAAAACCAAAAGGAATCGAGCGCAGCAACGAAGGGAACCGAAGAGCGAACACCGCCCCTTCCCCCGCATTTCGTTCCCCAACGCTGCGGGCCCCAGCCCGCAGCCCCACGGCCGCCACGGCGCGTAACCGCGGCGTAACGCAACCTCCGCAACACGAACTATCCCCGGTAGCCCCCGTCCTCCAACGAAACCTCCCGAGCGCGGGGGTCGAGGTCCCCGCGAAACGCGAGTATCGCAGCTGAACTAAGCTCGGTTCCTCCCCGGGTCCAGGGCCGCAGCCCTGGTCAGGAGAGGGAGGGGAGAATCCAAGGAGGGAACGGGGGACGCTTGACGTACCGGTGCCGCGTCTCAAATCTTCGATTTGAGCCGTGGCAGTCGGCCCTTCCAGGGCCGACCGAGCTGCTCAAAGAGCAGCTCGCCTTCCACTCTCCTTGGGCCGCCGGCAGGCGCCCCTGCCCGCAGGCAGCAGCGACGGCGCGCAGCGCCGCCGCTGAAGGGAATCCCCAGTGGGGATTCCCAACCCCACGCCGTGAGGCGTCCATGCCGCTGGCAAGCGGCCCTTGCCGCCGTGAGGCGGAACCCCCTCAGGGGGTTAAAAAACAAGGGGGATCAAAATCCCCCTTGTCTGAACAATGCGAGCCCTGCCTGTAAGCCGAGTTCTGTATTCGACGATCATCTGTCTAGGCTCCGAGTTGCCAGGGAGCTCAAGCGATTACCCGAAGGCGTGACGGGCCGCCACATGCGCCTTCCTTTCAATCTTGCACCGGATGGGGTTTACAGAGCGGACGAGTCGCCAGGCCGCTGGTGAGCTCTTACCTCACCTTTCCACCCTTGCTCGGGGCCGAAGCCCCGGGCGGTATATCTCTGTTGCACTTTCCTTGGAGTCGCCTCCACCGGCAGTTAACCGGCATCCTGCCCTGCGGTGCTCGGACTTTCCTCAGGCGCATCCGCCTGCGATCGTCTGGCAGCCTCGCACGATTCGCGATGTATGCGCGCCTCCGCTACTCCTCGCAGTAGATGATCCTGCCGCAGTTGTCGCAGAGGATCAGCTCGTTGCCGTCCTTCAGCTTGAGCAGCGTGGCGCTGGGCAGCGACATGAAGCATCCGCTGCACTGGCCGTTGACGAGCTTCGCCATCGGCGGCGTGCAGTGCTGCTTGATGGCCCTGTAGCGCTCGATCAGGTTGGCGTCGAGCTTGGCGGCCTCGGCGTCGGTGCGGGCGCGCATCTTCTTGAGCTCCGCGGTGTCGCGCTTGAACTCCACGTCGTAATCGCCCTTGAGCGCGTCGTACTCCGCCTTGGTGCGGGCGGCGCTGACGCGAATGTCGCGCTGCTGGCGGTCGCGCAGCTCGGCGTCCTTGCGCATCTTGCTGAGCTCCTGCTCGTAGCGGGAGAGCGTCTCCATCAGCTTCTGCACGGGCGCCATCTGGGCGTCGGCCTCCTCGGCGGACTGGGGCGGATTCTTCTCCATCTCCTCCGTGAGCGCGCTCAGCTGCTTCTGCAGGCGCTCGGACTCGTCGCGCACGGCCTCCAGGCGGTCCGCCATCGCGGCGACCTCGCCCTCGAGCTTCTTCATATTGTTCTGCTGATCCAGTATGAAGTTGCGCTGCTTGAGCAGCTTCTGGCGCTTCTCGGACTGGCGGATCTTCGCCTCGAAGCGGTCCGCCTCCATGTCCACCTGCATGAACTGCCACAACTTATCCAACTGCATGTCTCTTCCTCCAATTCTATCGAAACAGCTCCACGCGGCTCACGTGAATACGCACCTTCCATTGTACACCATCCGCGGCCTTTTGTAAACCGTCCGCCAGCAATTCCACCGCCGGAAGCTCCGTCGCCGCGTGCCCCGCCCCAGTCCGCCGAGGAGGCCGACGCCCAGATGGCGCCCGTGCAG
>CANQGC010000036.1 GCA_947600345.1 uncultured Clostridia bacterium | reverse complement strand
GGCAGGCGAACGTGCAGGCGGCCGCCAGCCCCACGGAGATGCCCATGGAGATCAGCGCGGCCTGGCGCATGCGGCGGTGGTCGCCGGAGGCGTAGTTGTAGCTGATCAGCGGCAGCACGCCCTGGGCCATGCCCCGCACGGCGCAGTGCGCCAGCATGTTGATCTTCTTCGCCACGCCGATGCCTGCCTGCATCGTCACACCGTTGAAGGCCATCAGGTGGTCCAGCACGGCGTAGGATACGTTCTCAAACAGCGTCATCAGGCACGCCGGCAGGCCGCAGCTCATCACCTCGGCCGGGATGCCGTCCGCGAGCATCGCCCGGGCGGGGCGGAAGCACAGCGCGCTCTGCGCGCGGCCCCGCCGCAGCGCGCAGACGAAGTAGAGCAGCGAGGCGAGGTTCGACAGCGCCGTGGCCATCGCCGCGCCCGCCACCTCCTGCCCCCTGGGCAGCAGCACGAACATGAACAGCGGGTCCAGCGCGATGTTGAGCAGCCCGCCCGCGACCACGCCCGCGCTGGACTGCACGCTTCGGCCCTCGGCGCGCAGCAGGTGGGCCAGGAACGTGCTCATCGCGGCGAAGCCGCCGCCCATCACCACGGTGATGCGCAGGTAGCTGCGCGCGCAAGCGTGCACCGCCGGATCGCGGCCGCCCAGCAGGTCGATGAAGCGGTCCGACAGCAGCCAGGCGCCCAGCGCGTACAGCACCGCGCTCAGCAGGCATCCCCAGAAGCAGAAGGCCGATGCGCTTCCGGCCCGGCGGGGATCCCGCGCCCCCAGCGCCCGGGAGACGGCGCTCGCCCCGCCCACGCCGAAGAGGTTCGATATGGCGGAGAGGAACATGAACGCCGGCATGCAGACCGTCACCGCCGTGAGCATGGCGTCGCTGCCGGTCATGCCGATGAAGAAGGTGTCGGCCATGTTGTAGATCACCAGTATGATCTGCCCCAGCACCGTGGGCGCCGCGAGGCGCAGTATGGCGGTCAACACCGGGCCGCTCTCGAAGAGCTCCCGCGTGGTGCGATCCTTCATATCATTGTACCTCCCTTCGCTGCGATTTTCAAGCTTTTGGCCATTATAATCCGCGGATGCACAAAGCACAAATAATAATTGACGTTGAGAACCAAAGAAATCCTTATAGCAATTCCTGGTTTTGGGAAGTCTGCATGAATGATTAACATCCGATTGATGCAGATTTGATAAGTTTCTGATTTTGTCCATAAGAAATTCCTTGGTGGCTCAATGTTTTGATTATCCCTATTTTCAGAACAACGCACAAAGAATCCATGCGCGTTTTGTATATGGCGCTCAGAATTCCGCCGCGCTCCGACCGCGTCGCATATAATAATTGCTTTACAAAGTGGACAATTTGTGCTATAATGGCATGCAGTGGATTTCCCCGGGAACCAATCGATTTAAGGAGGGTACAATTTATGAAGAAATGGCTCAGCTTGATTCTGGCCGTGGCGATGCTCTTGTCGCTGGCGACCGGCGCGGTGGCGGAGGGCAAGGACTACTCCGGCTACACCATCCGCATCTACTCCAACTCCAACTCCACCGAGCGCACCACCTGGCTGATCAACGAGGCCAAGAACGCGGGCTTCACCATCTCCATCGACGACAACTCCGTCATCTCGGGCGACACCGCCGCGATCCAGGCCGCCAACGAGAACAAGGACGGCGACATCATCTTCGGCCTGAACGAGACCCGCTGGTCCCAGCTGGTGAACGGCGTGTACGAGAACCTGTCCATCATGGACTGGGAGCCGAGCTGGGCGTCCGAGGTCGGCCAGTACGCCTACCCGGGCAAGGCCTACGGCCTGGTCGTGCAGAACATACTGATGCTCTACCGCAACGACGACCTGGGCACCAAGGGCGAGGCGCTGCACTTCCAGCACTGGTCCGACATCGTGAACTGCGGCTACACCTGGTACCGCCAGGGCAAGGTGGGCGGCACGACGAACGCCAACATCAACAACGCGATGCTCTACGCCTACACCGATCCGGAGTCCCCGGCGGGTGGCATCTCGCTGGAGGGCTGGAAGACGCTGTGGAACTACTGCCAGAACGGCGTGTTCACCGGCGATAACTACGGCTTCGATCCGCTGAACCGCGGCGACGTGCAGGTTTCCACCTTCTACTCCTCCTCGCTCTACGGCATGATCGACGCCGCGGCGGATAGCTCCGAGAACCCGCTGACGGGCACGCTGGAGCCGGAGAACTGGGCGCTGGTGGACATCGACGACGGCACCTATTACATCGCGGAGTACCTGGGCATTCTGGATCGCGAGGGCCGCTCCGAGGAGGAGACCGAGGCCGTGAAGGCCTTCGCCGAGTGGTTCGGTTCCTCCGAGGTGCAGGCGAACTGGGCGGACGAGTTCGACTCCTTCCCCTGCAACGAGGTTGCGGCCGCGGAGATCTACGACGAGACCCCGGCCATCTACACGCTGAAGAACTGCTCCCTGGAGACCGTGCCGGGCACGGAGATGACCTATGCCGAGTACGTGGGCGCGCACTCCAGCGAGTGGACGAACATCATGACCAACCTGGGCTTCTACTGGGCCGACGCCTCCGCCGCCCCCACCGAGCCGGATTGGGATAACCTCGACTGGGCGATGCTGACCCAGGCTCCGGCCGAGGAGTAAGGCGCGGGCCAAGGAAGGCAGATAGAACCTCGGATGGCGAGCCGTCACCGGCTCGCCATTTTGCAAGGTTGCGCGCACGAAAGACGCTCCAATCGGAACGGAGGGCAGGACTCAGCGCGGCAGCAGAAGGGAGAATCCAAGGAACCTCAGGTTCCTTGGTAGGGTTTCCAAAGGGGCAAAGCCCCTTTGGCAGGTCTGGGCGGCGCCCAGGCCCGTTGCTCGGTAACGAACCCCAGCGGTTGGCGTCCTCAGGCGGTCCGCGTTCCAAAATCAAGGCCACCTCAAAACGCACCACCGCTCCGCCGTCCCAATCAGCGGGCCGCCGCGGCGCCTTTCGCCTTGGAAAGCAAAGCTTTCCAAGGCGGAACAGCCGCACTAACTCTCCAACCCCTACCGACGTCAACGCACCCACCGAAAGGCCCCTCCATGGATAAACTCACAACCGGAACGGTGATTTCCGTCCACCGTCAAAGCTGGCTCAAGGTCAACACCAGGCCGCTCCGAGCCAGCGCGATGGATGGCGCGATCTTCCCATACATCGTCCGAGTCCGGTATACGGTGGACGGTAAGGACTACACAAAGCTGAAGTGGCTCCCCGCAGGCAGCGCGCCGCATGTGGGGGATTTGGCGCAGGTCAGCTATTGCGAAGCAAAGCCGAAAAAGGCGAAGATTTCGCTGGTCCTGCGCGACGGGTTTGAGAGTTAGTGGCGGGCTCCTTTGATTGGAAAAGCTTCCGCTTTTCCAATCAAAGACTCGCCGCGGCGGCCCGCTGATTGGTGGCGATGGAGCGTTGGTTCGCTTTAATGGGGCTGGTGTTTTTCGCGGGCCGCTGGGGGACGCTGGGCTCCGCCCAGACCTGCCAAAGGGGCGCTGCCCCTTTGGAATTCCTGCCAAGGAACCTGAGGTTCCTTGGATTCTCCCTTCTGCTGCCGCGCTGTTATCGACGGACTTTGGGCCCGTAGATTATGGGCCCAAAGTCCTGCGCTACGTTTCTATTGGAGCCTTTGGAGTAAGCGCAAGGTTCGCTTTATGTATCTCGAAAGGGAGTACCTTTATGATCGAACTGAAAGATATCGTCGTCCGCTTTGGCGACTTCGAGGCGCTACACAACATCAACGTCTCCGTGGGCGAGGGCGAGTTCTTCACCTTCCTCGGCCCCTCCGGCTGCGGCAAGACCACCACCTTGCGCACCATCACCGGCTTCATCGACCCCGTGCAGGGCACCGTCAGCGTCGACGGCCGGGACATCACCCACGTGCCCATCGAAAAGCGCAACATCGGCATCGTCTTCCAGAGCTACGCCCTCTTCCCGACCATGACCGTGCGCGACAACATCGCCTTCGGCCTCAAGGTCATGCACCTGAAGCGGGACGAGGTCGAGCGCCGCGTCCGTGAGATCGCCCGCAAGGTCGACCTCTCCGACGAGCAGCTCAAGAAGGCCGTCAGCCAGCTCTCCGGCGGCCAGCAGCAGCGCGTCGCCATCGCCCGCGCCCTCGTCACCGGGCCCAGCATCATCTGCATGGACGAGCCGCTGTCCAACCTGGACGCCAAGCTGCGCGTGCAGCTGCGCAACGAGCTCAAGCGGATGCAGCAGGAGTTTGGCATCACCACCATCTACGTCACCCACGACCAGGAGGAGGCGCTGACGCTCTCCGATCGCATCGCCGTGTTCAACAAGGGCTTCATCGAGCAGATCGGCACGCCCAACGAGGTCTACAACCACTCCGCCACCGAGTTCGTGTGCAACTTCGTGGGCGACATCGACCGGTTGGAGGGCGCGATCGTGGATGGCCTGAAGCTCGATTCCGGCAGGCACCACTTCATCCGGCTGGAGCGGGTGCGCATCGGCGAGGGCGGCGCGGGGATGCTCACGCTGCCGGGCGTGGTGAAGAGCCGCGAGTACTACGGGCTCTACATCAAGTACTCTATCCGCGCGGGCGGGCAGATCGTCAAGGCCGTGGAGAAGAACGACGGCGTGCACCTCTACCGGCCCGGCGAGGAGGTCGTGGTGGGCATCCATCCGCAGGACGTCATGTCCTATGACGCATAAGGGGGGGGTGAGACCGTGAACCGCCGAACTTCCAAGCTGAGTCCGGAGCTGATCCTCAAGGCCTTCGGCACGGCGTTCTTCGTGTACCTGTTCTTCGGCTTCATGCTGCTGCCCTGCCTGCACACGCTGACCCAGGTGTTCACCGCCAAGAACGCGGCGGGGGAGACCGACCCGCTGGCGGTGATCCGCTTCTTCTTCGCGGGCAACATGCCGCACTTCGTGCTCAACTCGCTGAAGCTGGCCGTGTGCCTGGTGGTGACGGTGAACCTGGTGGGCATCAGCATCGTGCTGCTGACGGAGTACTTTGACATCAAGGGCGCGAAGGTGCTGCGGCTGGGCTACATGACCACGCTGATCTACTCCGGCGTGGCGCTGGTGACGGGCTACCTCTTCCTCTACGACAGCGACGGCATACTGACTACCTGGCTCGCGCAGATGTTCCCGAACATGGACAAGAGCTGGTTCTCGGGCTTCAGCGCCGTGCTGTTCACGATGACCTTCGCCTGCACCAGCAACCACATGCTCTTCCTGCGCAACGCCATCCGCGGCATCGACTACAATACAGTGGAGGCCGCGCGGAACCTGGGCGCGAAGCCCTTCAAGGTGCTGCTGAAGGTGGTCTTCCCGACGCTGCTGCCGACGCTCTTTTCGCTGACGGTGATGACCTTTATCACCGGCCTGTGCGCCATGTCCGCGCCGACGCTGCTGGGCTACGACTCCATCAATCCGGAGATCGTGCGCCTGGCGGGCTCGTCCACGGCGGACGAGGCGTTCCCCCAGGCGCGGGCGGCGCTGATGAGCATCATACTGGCCTTCTTCACGATCCTGCTGCTGACCGTGCTCTCCTCCTACGAGCGCAAGGGGCACTACCTGTCCGTGAGCAAGACGAAGGCGAAGCTGGTCAAGCAGAAGATCACGAACCCTGTGGCGAACGTGCTGGCGCACATCTACGCCTACGTTTTGTTCATCATCTACATGATCCCCGTGGTGATGATCGTGCTCTTCGCGTTCCAGAACTACCCGGCCATCCGCTCCAAGACGCTGGATCTGGGGCAGTGGACGCTGGTCAACTTCTTCGGCACGCGGGACTACGAGTACATGACCAGCCGCGGCAAGCTGCGCGTGCGCCAGGGCTCGATCTCCGGCCTGTTCGCCAACACCGACACCGTGGGCGGCATCCGGCTGAGCTTCGTGCTCTCGGCCATCGCGGCGGCGCTGGCCTGCGTGATCGTGGTGGTGGCGGTCAACTACATCTTCCGCAACCGGAAGAAGATCCGCTCCACGGTGCTGGAGTACAGCCTGCTGTTCCCCTGGCTGCTGCCGACGATACTGATCTGCTACTCCTACCGCACGTACTTCAACTCCGAGAACGTGTGGTACGTGATGAACCACAACCTCTACATGCGGGAGAACGTGCGCTTCCTGATCATCATGGCGTACACGGTGACGAAGCTGCCCTTCGCGCTGCGCATGATCAAGGCGGCGTTCTACGCCATCGACGAGGAGCTGGAGGACGCCGCGCGCAACCTGGGCGCGGGCGGGCTGCGGACCTTCCTGCGGGTGAAGCTGCCCATCGTGCTGCCCAGCGTGCTGGCGGTGTTCGCGCTGAACTTCAACGCGCTGTTTACCGAGTACGACATGTCCGCCACGTTCCACTCCAGCTACGGCAAGACCTACGCCATGGTGATCCAGAGCATGACGGCCGAGGAAGGGCGCGACGGCTACAACGTCAACGCCTCCGGGCGAAGGTGCGCCTCGACGGTGTTCATCATGATCATATCGGGCATCATACTCTACCTGGTCTACGGCGTGGGCGCGCGCGACCTGGGCGAGCGCCTCGAGATCCGCGAGAAGCGGCGAAAGCGCCTGGCGCGCCTCCGGAGCCGCTTCGGGCGCGGGCCGGAGTCCGAGTCGCCGCCGCCCGCGGCGAGCGCGTGAGGCCCGCAGGGCATGCGTAGAGCGGCATCCCCTCGGAAGAGCTCCGGGGGGATGCCGCTCTCGCCTTTGTCCGTCCCTCCGCGCCATTCCGGGAGCGCAGGAATCCTGGCCGCTCGGGGCGCGATGTTGCCTTCTGTCATTCCGCTGGCGGCAGTGGGTCGCCGCCGGAGGAAAACCAGCGGATCTCATTCGGGGCGAGGCGCAGCTCGAAGCTGCTCCCATCTCCCCGGTAGACCGTTGTCGGCTGCGGCTCGTAGGTGTTGTTGACGGCGCAGTACCTGCCGTTGGCCGGATAGGCGTGCACCTCCGCGTTGAAGTTGGAGCTGAACCAGCGCCGAAGCGCGCCCTCGTCCCGCGCTGCCCAGAGGATGGCCCGGTGGAGGATGCGGCTGTTCTCGAAGGAGTAGGGGAGGCCGGAGATGTAGACGCAGCGGCCGCTGCCGTACTCGTTGACGGCCATCTGCACCTCCCGCTCCCGCTGCACCAGCACCTGCGCGCCCTCCAGCGCGTAGATGTACTTCTTGCCCTCGCCGAAGTCCACGGGCTTCGTGCAGTCGGCGAGTATGAAGTGCTCGGGATGCTCCTCCCAGTTGTACTTGTCGTAGCCCAGCGTGAAGCCCGTCTCCTTCTCCACGCCCAGCGCGCTCGCCAGCTGCAAATAGTGCCCCTGGTACTGGTGGCCGGAGGGCTCGCCCACGCCGATGAAGCCGCCGCCCCGGTGGATGAAGCCCCGGATCGCCGCCGAGAGCTCCGCGTCCTCCCAGACCGCGCCGCCGGTGTGGGCGGTGTCGCCGTCGCCGATGTTCAGCAGCACGTCGATCCCGTCCAGCGCGTGCGGGTCGGCCTTTACCTCGTCGAAGCTCAGGAAGCGCACGTCGAAGGGTGCGCCGGAGAGCGCCTCGACGATGCCGGCGTAGGAGTAGTTCGGCTTGTAGTAGAGGGCGTGGTGGACCATGTGGCAGCCCCAGGCGCGCATCCTGCCCCAGCAGTTGAGCACGGCCACGGTCTTGGCGCAGTAGGGCGTGCAGCCATGCACGTTTTCGTAGAGCTCGCGGAACTCGTCGCAGACGGTCTGGATATAGTCGATGAAGCCGGGGGCCTCCAGCGCCAGCTTCAGATACCCGCCGTAGCCGATGCGGTCGATGGGCTTGCGCAGGATTGCCCGGCGGGCCGTGACCCAGTTCTCCTTGGCCTCGCGCACGGGGTCGCCGCCCTCGTGGAAGGTGTCCGGGAAGAAGTAGGGGAGGAAGCGGCCCTCGGTGTACTTCACGCCTTCGATGTCGCTGATGAGCCGCAGCGTCGAGCCGTTGCCCACGCTGCCCACCACGGCGTCCAGGCCCATGGTCTGGAACTCGGGCATGAAGGGCTCGGTGCCGATCCAGTGGTCGCCCAGGAACATCATCGCCTCGCAGCCCAGCTCGTGGGTGAGGTCGACGAACTCCCGCACCAGCTTCGCCACCTCCCGGCGCTGGAAGGCCTGGAAGTCGCGGTACTCCCGGCTGGGCACGCGGTACTGGTTGTTGTAGTAGCCCTGGTCGATGATGAACTCCGGGCGGAACGCATAGCCCACCTCGCGCTCAAACTGCTCGAGTATGTAGGGGCTGACGCTGGCGGAGTAGCCGTACCAGTCCACGTACTTCTCCCGCCGCAGCTCGTCGAACACCAGCGTGAACTGGTGAAAGAAGGTCGTGTAGCGGATCACGTCCACGTAGGGGTGCGCCTCCACAAACCTGCGCAGCCGCTCCAGCGAGTGGGCGCGGGTCTTGGGCTGGCGCACGTCGAAGGTCAGCTGGTGCTCCACGTCCCGCCAGTCGTTGACCACGGCGTTGTACATGTGTACCGGGTCCCAGATCAGGTAGGCCAGGAAGCTGACCGTGTACTCGTGGTACGGCGCGGGATGGTCGAGCACCACTTCCCCGCGCGCCGCCTCCCAGTGCCAGCCGCAGGGGGGTACCGGCTCCCCGGCGGTGCGGTCCATGACCTCCCACCAGCGCGCGATGTCGTCCCGGTCGTTGGGCCGCATGAGCTCGGGGCTCACGCCCTTCATCAGGGGGATGGCGAGCGGGCCCTCCGCGGCGGTGTGGAAGCCGGTCATGATGTAGCACTGCTGCACCTCGTCGGGATTGGCCCTCGCCCAGGCGTTGTCCTTGCGCGTGGTGTAGTAGGTGGCGTAGATCTTGGCTCCGGCATTGCGCAATTCCTCGGGGAACTCGGTGCCATCGCAGTCGCGTATGGCGTCTGCGCCCAGCTTATCGAGCACCTCGAGGGTCTGAGGTACCACGTCCAGATCAGTTGGGATGGTCACTCTACCGCGTCTTAGTTCGCTCATTCTATCACTCCAAAACTCGTTTCACTTTCTCTCCAACCAAAGCAACGCTCCCCGCTATCCCCGCTACAGGAACGAACCGCAGGACTTTGGGCCCTTGAATCTATGGGGCCCAAAGTCCGTCGCCACCACGGCGAAGCAGTTCAGGTTTCCAAAGGGGCTGTGCCCCTTTGGCAGGTCTGGGCAGAGCCCAGAAAGCCTTATCCCTTAACTCCGCCTGCCGTGACGCCGGAGATGATTCGCCGGGACATGAACAGGTACAGCACGAACGTCGGCAGGAACACGATGATGACCGCCGCGAACAGCGCGCCGTAGTTGCCGCTGTACTTCATGGAGTTGACCAGCTGGAGGAGGCCCACGCCCACCGGCGTCATGGACTCGGAGCTGGTGAAGATCAGGGCCATGAAGAACTCGTTCCACACCGACAGGAAGTTGAAGATCGTCACGGTGATCACCGCGGGCTGGATCAGCGGCAGCATGACGACCCAGAAGGTCTTCGCCGGGGTGCAGCCGTCGATGGCCGCCGCCTCCTCGTAGGAGCGCGACAGCGTGGCGAAGAAGTCGGTTAAGTAGATCGCCGTGTAGGGCACGCGCAGGAAGATGTAGAGTACGATCAGCAGTATCCTTCCCTTGATGCCCCACCTGACCGCCAACGAGTACAGCGGCATGATGATCATGATGGCCGGCACGCTCATGGCGATGACCAGGCCGTAGCGTATGGCCCGGCTCCCCACGAAGCGCCAGCGGTTGAGTACGTAGGCCGCCGGGGCCGCGATCAGCAGCACGCCCGCGCAGCTGGCGACGGAGTAGAGCAGCGAGTTGCCGAAGAACACGCTCACGTTCTGCGCCTGCCAGGCGGTGGCGTAGTTTTCAAAGTGGAAGCCGCTGGCGAACTTGAGCACCTCGCCCTTGAAGATCTCCTTCGCGGTGGAGAGGCTCGCGCCGAAGATCCAGAACAGCATCACGGCGGTGAGCGCCACGTAGCCGCCCACGACCAGGTAGCCGGGGATGAACTTGAGCTCCCGCTTCCAGTTGATCCTTCGCTTGACTTTCTGCATGCTCGCCCCTCCCTTCTCAGTACTCCAGATCGTCGCTCTTGAGGAGCCTGCTCGCCACCAGATAGACGGCGATGATGATCAGCGTCAGCACCACGCCCACCGCCGCGCCCGCTCCGGCGTCCCGGGTGACCACGCCCTTGCCGCCGAACACGGTGTCGTAGAGGTACACCACCGGCACGATGGTGGAGCTCTCCGTCTGCACCGGCGAGAAGAGCTTCGACCAGAGGTAGAAGGTCGTGGCGTTGATGCTCCAGAAGATGATCGTCGTCTTGATGATGCCCCTGAGCAGCGGCAGCGTGATGCTGAAGAACTGCCTGACCTTCTTCGCGCCGTCGATGGTCGCGGCCTCGTAGAGGTCCGTCGGGATGCCCTCGATGCCGCTGATGTAGATCAGCATGTAGTAGCCGACGCTTCCGAATATGAACGCCGCCAGCATCGCCCAGAACTTTGCGTCGGTGCCCAGCCAGCGGAACTTCTCCAGCCCCAGCATCTGCAGCAGGTTGTTGAGCAGGCCGTAGTCGTAGTTGAATATGTACTGCACCCACATGGTGGCCAGCGCCACGGCGCTGACGATGTTGGGCAGGTAGATCGCCGCGCGGAAGAAGCCCTGCAGCCGGATGCCGGAGGTCAGGATCACCGCCATCAGCAGCGAGATGGCCAGCGTGATCGCGCCGCCCACCAGCCAGATCAGCAGGAAGTTGCGCATCGAGATCTGGAAGCCCGCGTTGTGGAAGATATTGACGTAGTTTTCGACGCCGTTGAACGACCAGGCGCT
This sequence comes from uncultured Clostridia bacterium, assembly GCA_947600345.1. GTDB lineage: Bacteria > Bacillota > Clostridia > Christensenellales > Aristaeellaceae > SFTH01. The sequence continues at coordinate 5,773 of CANQGC010000036.1, read as the reverse complement.
CACGTCCGAAGTCAGGCTCTCCACGTGGAAGAAGCTCATGAGGATCGTCCGGCACACCGGGTAGACGTACATCGCCAGCAGGCAAATCACGGTCGGCGCGATGAAGCATGCGATCATCGCCTTGTTCTTTCTCACAGGGCTCCCCCCTTGATTCGAGATAGAAGAAGTTTTGTATGAAGCGCGGGCGGCGCGAATGCGCCGCCCGCTGCGTGTCGAAATAGATTCCCTGGTTGTCCAACGCCGGAGGTTTGGTTTCGAGCCCAGAGAATCGCTGCGGCGGCAGTTGCGGTAGTTCGTGAAGGGTGATGCGAGAGCATCGGTTGCTCTTTTGGCTCGGAAAGCTTTCGCTTTCCGGGCCAAAACTCGCCTCGCGCGGCCCGCGTTTGGGGGCGATGGAGCATTGGTTCGCATTGCCGGGGGTTGGATTCTGCGCGCGGGCCGCTGGGGTTACGCTGGGCGCTGCCCAGACCTGCTTAAGGGGCTTTGCCCCTTAAGAATCCTCACCAAGGAACCTGAGGTTCCTTGGATTCTCCCTTATGGGGTTACGGGCTTAGTTCTTAGTAGAGCGCATCCATCGCGGCGCAGAAGTCCTCGCCGGTGGCGTAGGCACCCTCGAAGAGCTTCGTGCAGAGGTCCTTCATCGTGGCCCAGGCCGGATGGGTGTTCAGCGCGCCGCACCAGGTCATGGGCTTATCGGCGGCGACCAGCGTCTCCACCGTGCCGGTCAGCGAGGCGGGGGCGGTGTTGTGCGGGTCGGCGGGGATCTGGGCGGCGGTGTCGGCCATCTTCTGGTCGAATTCGCCGGTCACCAGCTTCATGATGAAGTCGAAGGCCTCCTGGGGATGCGCGCTGTAGTCGGAGATCGCCAGGGAGTTCGCGCCCGCGTAGGCGGCCGTGGGCTCCGCGCCGCCGTCCACCGCCGGGTAGTTGAACAGGCCCCAGTTGAGCTCGCCGAAGATGGCGTTGATCTCGGAGGTCACGTAGTTGGCGCAGACCACCATCGCGGCCTCGCCGGTGCCGATCTTGTTCTGGCTGGAGGGATACTCGTCGGGAGCGCCGTCCACCAGGTAGCCCGCGTTCACCAGGTCGATGATGTCCTGGGCGGCCTTGACCGCGCCCTCGCTCTGGGCCCAGCCGCCGTTGTCGCGCAGCTGCGCGATGGCGTCCTCGCCCAGGTAGCGCACCAGGTGATAGTAGAAGGAGAAGTTCGTGTAGGCGCCGTCCTGGGCCAGCGGAGCGATGCCGGCCTCCTTGAGCTTGGCGCAGCAATCCAGGAACTCGGCCCAGGTGGTGGGCTCGGCCTCGATGCCGGCCTCGGCGAAGGCGTCCTTGTTGTAGAACACGCCGCCCACCTGCGGCTGCTCGGTGATGCTGTTCAGGTAGCCCGCCCAGGCGACGGCCTGGTCGTTGAACACGGCGTAGCTGTTGTCCGCGTAGCCCGCGGCCTCGGCCATGGCGGTCAGGTCGTAGGTGTGGGGGGCGTAAACCTGGCCGATGCGGTTGTAGTCGTCCTCGAAGATGTCGATGGCCTCGCCGGCCTCCAGCGCGGCGGTGAGCAGCGTGTTGATGTCGCGGCCCTTCCATTCGATGTTGACGTGCACGCCGGTCTCGGCCTCGTAGGCCGCGGCGGCCTCCTCGATCACGGTGGCCTGGGGCTCGCCCGAGTTCCACATGGACCAGAAGTTGATGGTGACGGGCTCCTCCGCGAAGGCGCAGATCGTGCAGAGCAGGGTCAGGGCCAGGAGCAGACTCAAAAGCTTCTTCATGGTACTTCCTCCTATAAATATTGTTCGTCGCTTCACGCATCTCAACAGATTTGTTGAGATTAGATAAATTCAGTATAGAGCAAACGGCATGCGAAATCAATGCAATAAATTGCGCGTTGTTTTATGGATGTTGTTTAAATTAGATGTTTGTTAACGGGAATTCGCCGCAATGTGGCCAAAGGATGGGGAGCAATTTCGCCCGCTTGACAGGTTTTGTAAAATAAAATGCCGGCAGTACCAAAAATTGTGTTGACTTTTTCCCCCGCGCTTGCTAAGATCGATGCAGAGAGGGGGGAGCGCCGTGAGCCTTCTGAAGTACGATCTGGCCCGGCCCGACGGCGAGAGCGGCGCGTTTCTGCGCTACATCGCCCGCAGCCGGGACGAGGGCGACTGGCACAGCATGCCCCACGCCCACGACTGCGCGGAGATCTTCTGCGTGCTCCGGGGCAGCGGGCAGTTCCAGGTGGACGCCGAGCGCTTTCCGGTGTGCGACGGCGATCTGATGCTGATCAACCCGCACATCCCCCACACGGAGCGGTCCGACCCGGGCGACCCGATGGAGTACCTGGTGGCGGGCATCGACGGCATGCGCTTCCAGGCGCCCGGCGGCGCCGAGGGCCGCTTCTTCCGCCTGCGCGACGAGGTCTCCGGCGGCTGCCGCTTCTACCTGGAGGCGATCCTGCGCGAGTGCGAGGCCCGGCAGGAGGGCTGGGTGGAGATCTGCACGAAGCTGACCCACGTGGTGCTGCTCCTGCTGCTGCGGCGGATGTCGCTGCGCAGTCCGTCCGTGAGCCGCACCAAGACCAGCTCGGAGTGCGCCCGGGTGCGGCAGTACATGGACGAGCACTTCGCCGAGCCGCTGAGCCTGGGCGCGTTGGCGGAGCTGACGCACATGAGCCGCCACTACCTGGTGCACTCCTTCACTCGGGAGGTGGGCATGAGCCCCATCCACTACCTGCTCACCCGGCGCATCGAGGAGAGCAAGCGCCTGCTGGAGAACTCCGACAGCCCCGTGGGCCAGATCGGCATGAGCGTGGGCTTCTCGAGCCTGAGCTACTTCAGCCAGCGCTTCAAGGAGGCCACCGGCATCACGCCCTCGGACTACCGCAGCGCGGCGCGCGCCCGGGGAATGACCGGGCCGGACGAATCGTAGCTTATTCTGTGGAAGGAATGCCCGCCGGGATCGGCGGGAAGGGAAAGATCGGGAGGTGCGGCTATGGAACTTGCGGTCATGTTCGCGGTGGCGCTCCTGCTGAGCGCCTGCGGTTTCATCATGTACGTGTACTTCTTCTCGGTGGGCTACGGCCTGTCCGTGGCGGGCATCGGCGCGGCGCTGCTGATTCTCTTCCGGGGAAGGCTGACCGGCATCGGGATCGCGCTGTGCGCGCTGCTGATCGCGTACGGCCTGCGGCTGGGCGGCTATCTGCTGATCCGCGAGCTCAGGAACGCCTCCTACCGGAATCTGCTCAGGGGCGAAGTGAAGACCGGCGCGCCGCTGGGCATGAAGTTTGCCATCTGGATCAGCTGCGCGGCCCTCTACATCTGCCAGTGCGCGCCGGTGCTGTTCCGGCTGCGGGCGGGGAAGGGGATCGACGCCGCCTCCGGCATCGGCTTTGCCATGATGCTCTGCGGCGTGCTGATGGAGATGCTGGCCGATCTGCAGAAGTCCAGGGCGAAGAAGCGCGACCCGCGCCGCTTCGTATCCACCGGGCTGTACCGGATCGTGCGCTGCCCGAACTACTTCGGCGAGCTGCTGCTGTGGTGGGGGACCTTCATCTCCGGCCTGGGCGTCTACCGGGGCGCCCTCCAGTGGCTGCTGGCGCTGCTCGGCGTGCTGGGCATCACCTACGTGATGTTCAGCGGCGCGCGGCGGCTGGAGCTTCGCCAGGACAGGAACTACGGCGGCGATCCTGCCTATCGGGAGTACGTCCGCACCACGCCCATACTGATCCCGCTGGTGCCGCTCTACAGCGTGAAGGAGCACAGGTGGCTCGTGGCTTGAATGGGCGATTCCTCGCCACCTGTCCACGCGGAGGCCCGAAGCCCCATGAGGGGCTTCGGGCCTCTGCCTGCGGCGGCGCTACCTGCCCGGCGACTTGAAGCCCTCGCCGTAGGTCTCGCGGCTTCTGGTGGTGATCAGGAAGGCGGAGGGGTCCACGGAGAATATGATGCGGCGCAGCGGCACCGCCTCCAGGCGGCTCACCGCGCACAGCAGCACCTGCTTGGGCGCGCCGCTGAACATGCCGCGGCCGTCCAGCGCCGTCACGCCGCGCTCGAGCTCGTCCAGGATGCGCCGGGCAATCTCGTCGCTGCGGTCGGAGATGATGAAGAAGGCGTGGGAGCTGTTCGGCCCCTCCAGCACGAAGTCCACCACGAGGTTGCTGATCAGCGTGCCGATCAGCGCGTACATGGCGCGCCCGGCGTCGAACACGAAGGCCGAGGCCGCGACCACGGCGCCGTCCACCAGGAAGATGCCCACGCTGACCCGCAGCTGCGGAAACAGCCGGTGCAGCAGGCTCGCGAGCATGTCGCTGCCGCCGGTGGTGGCGCTGCCGCGCAGCACCAGACCGAAGCCCGCGCCGCTGAAGAGACCGCCGTAGACCGTGGCCAGCCACACGTCCCGCACGCCGGACCTGAGCGGCAGGAAGTCCAACCCCAGCGAGAACGCCGCCGCCGCGACCAGCGAGCGCAGCGCGAAGCGCCAGCCGATGGAGCGCAGCGAGAGCAGAAACAGCGGCGCGTTCAGCGCCAGCGCCACCGCGCCGACGGGCAGCCCGCAGCCGGCGTTGATCAGCTGGGCGATGCCGGTGAAGCCCCCGGCGGCGATGCCGTTGGGGATCAGAAACAGCGAATAGCCCAGCACACTGAGGCAGAGCCCCGCCAGGATGTAGGCGGCGTTCTTGCATTCTCCCTTGAGCATCCCGTTCATGCGCCCTCCTTTTCGTGGAAACCTTACAAGTACAGTATACCGTTTTCGTGGAATATTATCAATCATGGAACCGCAAAGGGCGCGTGGACATAGTTTAAAGCGGTCGATTCCGCCGCGGGGAGCTCCCGCCCGGCGGAGCCTCCGGAAGGAAACCATCGACGAGGAGGGAGAGAAGATGACATACGGACGGATGCCCCTGTTTCCGCCGCCCGGCTGCGGATTCGGCGGCCCGGCGCCGACCGGATGCGCGCCTCGCAGCAGCTTACAGATGCCCCTGTTCGGCCGCGATGAGTGCGCGCCGCCCCAGGAGAACTGCCAGTGCGTGCGCATCCAGAACCCCGCGTGCCCGGGCGAGTACGCGGACGTGGAGCTCTGCGTGGATATGGCCGGCAACCTGAGCATCTGCGTGCGCAGGCCCCCGAGGCCCTGCGCCACGGGCAGAAGGCACAGGTGCAGGCCCACCGTCTGCGGCTGCTGGTGAGGGAAGGGCAAAGCATCGCACGAAAGTGTTTATGGGGAAACAGCGCGGGCCCTTGGTTCCGGAGGTGGGATCGGGGGCCCGCCTCGCGCTTTTTGGAATGCTCCCTCTGGGGATTTGACAGATGAAGGCCCGGAGCTTTCGCTCCGGGCCCCTGGCTTCCGCTCGCCGGTATTAGTAGTAGAGCGTCGTGTACCGGGAGGATACCCAGCCGAACGTGCTGCCAGTGTCGATCAGGTACCACTCCACTCCGCGGCTGTCGAACGAGCTGTATCCGTAGAAGATCGCCGTCCGGCCCTCGCCCAGGCTGCCGAGGATGCTTCCGTTCAGGTTCGGTTCGTCTCGAATGTAGCTGTCGCCGCCCGTGGCGACCACGGCTCCGTAGAAGTATCCGCCCTCGTCGCACGCCAGCGCGGCGGTTCCAAGGATCAGAGTCAGGCTCAGGATGATCGCGATCATAACTTTCAGAGTGTTCTTCATGGTAAATTCCCCTTTCATTATTGGAAGTATGGATTCTGGATTCTTGGGGAAGCGCCGCTTGATTGGCGCTTCCTTGGTACGGGTATATTGTAGCTTTTGGGGGACTAACTAGCAATGGGA
>CANQGC010000035.1 GCA_947600345.1 uncultured Clostridia bacterium | reverse complement strand
ACCAGGGCGCGTTTCGCAACCCGCTGGCCGCGCCGGACGTGATCGGCGCGGCCAGCGGCGCTTCGGCGGGCGCGGCCACCGCGATCCTGTTCCTGGGCGGCGGCGCGCTCGCCATGGCGCTGTGCGCCTTCGCGGGCGGCATGCTGGCGGTGGCGGCCGCGCTGGCGCTCGCTTCGCTGGCAAAGCGAGGCGGCGCGCTGACGCTGCTGCTGGCGGGCGTGGTGGTCAACGCGCTGTTCCAGTCCGCGCTGATGCTCCTGAAGGCCGCGGCCGATCCCGAGCGCCAGCTCGCCGCCGTGGAGTACTGGATCATGGGTTCCTTCGCCGATGTGACGCGGGGCAAGCTGCTGGGCGCGCTGCCCTGGATGGCGCTGGGCGCGGCGGGGATCCTGCTGCTGCACCGGCAGATACTGCTGTTGGGCCTGGACGACGGCGACGCCCGGATGCTGGGCGTGCCCGTGGCGGGGATGCGCGCGCTGGTGTTGGCGCTGTCCACGCTGGCGGTGAGCGCCGCGGTGTCGGTCACGGGCCTGATCTCCTTCGCGGGCCTGCTGCCGCCGCACATCGCGCGGCTGCTCAGCCGCAATTCCGGCGGGCGGACGATGCTGCTGTCCGGCCTGCTGGGCGCGGCGCTGATGCTGCTCTCCGACGTGCTGGCCCGGAGCCTGGCGCCGTCGGAGATTCCCGTGAGCGTGATTACCTCGCTGCTGGGCGCGCCCGCGCTGTTTCTGCTGTTGTGCGCCCGGAGGGGAGGCGCGGACGATGGCTGATGGTTTCCGCCCCGGCTTCGCGCCGATGCCGGGCGCGCCCGCGCCGCTGGACGTGAGCGATCTGCGCGCGGGCTACGGCGCGGGGGATGTGCTGCGGGGAATTCATTTCTCCCTGCTGGGCGCGGCGCTGATGCTGCTCTCCGACGTGCTGGCTCGAAGCCTGGCGCCCTCGGAGATTCCCGTGAGCGTGATCACCTCGCTGTTGGGCGCGCCCACGCTGTTTCTGCTGCTGTACGCCCGGAGGGGAGGCGCGGACGATGGCTGAATCCGAGGCGCTGTTGCGCGTGGAGGATCTGCGCGCGGGTTACGGCGCGGGGGACGTGCTGCGGGGGATCTCCTTCTCCCTTCTGCCGGGCGAGGTATGCGCGCTGCTGGGCGAGAACGGCTCCGGCAAGACCACGCTGCTGCGCGCGGTCTGCGGGCTGCTGCCCTACCGGGGGAGCTGCAGGCTGGCGGGCGCGGAGGCGCGCAAGCTCTCCGGCCGGGAGCGGGCGCGGCACATCGGCTGGCTGTCCCAGCGGGACGCGGCGCAGCTTCCGCTGAGCGGCCTGGATGCGGTATTGATGGGCTTCAATCCGCTGCTGGGCGCGCTGGAGTCCCCGTCGCGCGGCCAGCGGCGGCGCGCCATGGAGGTGCTGGAGGCGCTGGGCGCGGCGGAGCTCGCCGGCCGCGACTTCACCCGCCTGAGTGCCGGCCAGCGGCAGCTGCTGCTCTTCGCCCGCTGCCTGGTGCGGGATGTGGAGCTGTTGGTTCTGGACGAGCCCGAGCGCGCGCTGGATCTGAACCGCCGCCGCCTTCTGTTTGAGACGCTGCGCGGCCGCGCCGCCTCCGGATGCGCGGTGCTGATGAGCGGCCACGACGTCAACGCCGCGCTGCGCTGGGCGGACCGGCTGCTGCTGATGCGGGATGGCGCGCTCTGCGGCCGGGTCGATCTGCGAGCGGCGGGGCGCGGGGAGGTCGAGGCGGCGCTGCGGGCCGCCTTTGGTTCGGTGAAGCTGATTGAACACGCCGGGCGGTATCTGATGGTGGAGGAGTGAACTGAGCGGAAGTTTCGGTTTCGGCCGTTTTGTGAGAGGACTGGGGGACGCTGCGGGGTTATGCGGAAGGGTTCGTTTGCTGTTTTGAAATGGGAAGCACAGCTTCCCATTTCAAAAGGCGCTTCGACGCGGCCCGCGATATGGGACGATGGAGCGATTGTTCGCATTGCCGAGCTTTGGATGGATACCGCGGGCCGCTGGGGGGACGCTGGGCTCCGCCCAGACTCGCCGGGCGCTGCCCGGACCCGCTGGGCGCTGCCCAGACCTGCTTAAGGGACGCTGTCCCTTAAGAATTCCTGCCAAGGAACCTGAGGTTCCTTGGATTCTCCCTTTTGCTGCCGCGTTGAAGACGGGGCGTTGAGATCGCGATTTGGGGGTGATTTTATGCGTGTGGAGCTGCGGTTGCGGCTACTTTCCGACGATGGCGAGAAGTTCTTCGGCGAGGGGCCGTATCGGTTGCTTCGGGGCGTGGAGCGCCTGGGCAGCTTGCGCGCGGCGGCGAACGAGCTGGGCATGGCCTACTCCAAGGCCAGCCGCATCGTCGGCCGCGCGGAGCGGGAGCTGGGCTTTGCGCTCACCCAGAAGCGCATCGGTGGCCCCGACGGCGGCGGCAGCCGCCTGACCCCGGCGGCGCAGGCGCTGCTGGCGCGCTACGAGGCCCTGCGCGCCGACTGCGAAGCCGCGATGCGCGCGAGCTTTGCGCGCAACCTGGGAAGCCTCCCGCGCGCCGCTTCGGAGGCTTTCCCTGGGTCGACAAAGGCGGACTCGAAGCCGGATGCGCCCGCGCTGGGCTGCGCGGTTCTGGCGGCGGGCCGGGGCGAGCGCTTCGGCGGCGGCAAGCTGCTGGCGGAGCTGGGCAGCAGGTGTGTGCTCGCGCGCACGCTGGACGCGCTGCCCCGGGAGCGCTTTGCCCGGATCGTCGCCGTGACCAGCGATCCGGCGGTGTCGGACCTCTGTCGTGCGGCGGGCATTCCCGTGCGCGCGTACCCCGGCGGCCCGCTGAGCGACTCCATCCGCGAGGCGCTATCGGCGATGGACGGCACGGACGGCTGCATGTTCGTCAACGGCGACCAGCCGCTGCTGCGCCCCGCCAGCCTGCGCCGCCTGGCGGACGCCTTCGCGGAGGCGCCGCGCTGCGCGCACCGTCTGGCGTTTCGCGGAACCGCCGCCAGCCCGGTGATCGTCCCCGCCGCCGCGTACCCGGCATTGCAGAGCCTGACCGGCGAATCCGGCGGCATGTCCGTCCTGCGCGCGGGCAACTGGGAGATCCGCACCGTCGAGGCCGAGGCCCCCGCCGAGCTCTGGGACGTGGACGACAAGCCCGCCCTGCAAAGGGCGGAGGAATACCTGCGCAGCGCCACGGAGTGAAGCGCAAGCGAAGCAAGTATCAAACCGCACCCACCATGCCCCCAACCGCTTCGACCGGCAAAAGACCCGCCGCGCTTAGAACAACCACTTTGTCCACCCAATGCAGAAATCCAGACAACAACGCATATCTGCCCTGCACCACTGCGCGCGAGCACACCCCCATCCAACGCAGAAATCCTGCCCATAATCTACGGGCAGGATTACGTCGCTTCGAACCAACATTCCTGCAGAAACGCAACGCAGGACTTTGGGCCCATAATCTACGGGCCCAAAGTCCGTCGCCTATGCGCGGCAGCAGATGGCCGCCGGCCCCGCCGGCCTAAAACTTTTTTAGTTCGTCCAGCATCGCGGTGCGGCGGGGGTAGCTTTCGCGCCAACGGAGCACGAGCTCCCGGACGACTTCCTCGCCGCCGGGGAAGGAGCGCATGTGGCGCAGGAGCGCGGCCCAGCGGCGATAGGCGTCGCGGCCGGCGGCATTGCGCGCGGCGGAGTCGAGCTCCCGCGCGTACTTCCGGAGCACCCGGTCCGGGTAGCGCCGGGCGAGGTGCTTCTCATATTCTTGAAGCGTGTCCAGCCCGGGCTCGGAGACCGCGCGCTCGAGCAGGCGGTCGAAGAGCTTCTCCTCGACGTAGAGCTTCCCGGGATCGACGTGGCGCGGCAGCGCGGCAAAGAGCCGATCCCGCTCGGCGGGCCAATCCTCGGCGGAGAAGAGCGCGCGGTACTCCCGGAAGCAGTCCAGATCGCCCGGCATCCACCGCGTGGCGAGCGCCCATAGCTCCACGCGATACGCCTCATCGTCGCCGAGCTTCCGGTAGGCCTTCTTCAGACGCCGGTGGTAGTTCGGAAGGTAGCCGGGAGCCGTCCGCTCGTCCAGGGCGATGGACTCCTTCGCCACCTCGATGAGCTCCGCCCAGCGCCTGCGCCGCTCCAATTCGTCCATGCGCTGGCGGCGCACGAGCGGAAAGCGCCAGTATTCCCTGCGGAATACCTCGATCTCCGACTGCGCGGCGCCCGTCTCCTCCATCAGCTCCAGGCAGCGCAGCGCGCGGCGCTCCATCTGCATCTGTGCGTAGTCGTCTCCCGGATCGCCTTTCGCCAGTCGCGCCAGTTCCTGGCGCTCCCGCTGAAGCTTCTGCCGCTGGTAGTACGGCCCCTCGAAGCGCTCCTCGAGCAGCTCGTCGAAGGCGTCCCCGGCGAGGTCTCCGCCCCGGTAGTGGAACATCCGGTCAAAGATGTAGCGCTCATCCTCCTCGCTCGCGCCATCCAGGATCGCCCCGATGCAGCCCTGGCAGTCGCTCATCAGCTCCCAATGCTCCCCGTCGGAGTCGTCCATGTCCACGTCGTCCAGCGCGCAAAGCACGTGCATGACAAACTCGAAGGCATCCCGGGGGCGGCTGAGCTTCAGGAGGAAGTCCACCTCCTCATCCAGCGCTTCGCTCATCTCCTCCATGAAGGAGAAGGCGTCGCGGTAGTCGATGAAGTCGTCCTCCATGTAGGACTCCACCACTTCATCCACGCGCGCGCACGCCGCCGCCAGCGCCCCTTCGGCGCGCTTCGGGCTTAGCAGGCGCTCGAAGCGCGCGCGCAGCCCGCGGTCGCGCCGGAGAACCTCCGTCAAGAAGCTCCGCACCGTCGCCTCGTCCGCGCCCGCGACGAGCGCCTCCGGCCCTTCGGCTTCTTCCGCCGCTTCGGTGGAGGGCTCCTCCTCCGACCAGGCGAACAGCGCGGCGGCCATGTGTTTGCAGTTCTCACCGCCCTCCGCGTAGGGACAGGTGCAGCTCATGTCCGCGACTTCATCGCCGCACAGTTCGATGCGCACCTCGTATTCCTCGCTGCCCGCGACCGTGGCGCAGATGGAATCCCCGTTCGCCTCCAGCGCCTCCACGCTGCCCGTCTGCCAGTACATCCGTCCGCGCTCCAGTATGCGCGGCTCGAACAGCTCCCTCCAGCGCATCCCATCGCCCCCTTCACATCGTCTCTTCGACAAGTATATCGCTTTTTTTCGCGGAAGTCCATTGTTTCGCACCGGATCGTTGCTTTTCCGGCGGCGGCATACGGCTGCGGCTGGGGCGCGCGGGCGTCAATACCGCCGTCGATTTGTCCCGGCTGGGGCTGGAATAACGCGAGTTTAGAAGCTGCCTTCTCGAATGAATGGGTACGGGCACACTTTCACTTCGCCTTCATCCGGGCCCGCCCTTCCCCCGGCGGCATGCCCGCGCTCCTGCCCGTCGAATGCGCCCGATCCCCCCACAATCCCGGCGCTTCAAATGTCAGATTATGCCTGCGATTACGAACGCGAGCAAGATAAGATGGACGCAAAGCATCATCCCTCGCCGCCGCACGGTTTGGTCCCCACATCGCCCAAAAGAGCGCAAGCTGCAAAATGAGCCAAACAAGCGTATAAATCCGAGACTGCGCATTTCTCTTGTTGATCCTTCGATCCCACAAGATTTCCGCCGCCAGTGTGCCGATCGCTCCGCCGCAGATGGTTGCCAGGTTGCAAAGAACCGCCGGCCTGATTCCATCGCCGCCGTGCATGTAAATCTGAAAGTCGATGGTATAGATGACAAATGCGCACAGATTTATGATGACCACATACCATTGCAACGGCGTAAGATTCATGGGCCCCTCCCTTCATGTCACGGCAGAAAAGACGGGATGGAATTAAGCATAATTATACGGAATAAGGCGCGATTATGCAGGCTCTCGCCACGATCATCCGGTTCCTATTTGTAGTATATCATGCGGAGGCTGGGAATTCAATCGATCATTTGTCCCGGATGAGCGTTGATTTCCCGCTTCCCCTGTGCTATGATGAAGGTACAAATCTGTCGAATTCACGGGGGGAGCAGTTTGATTTCGATTCAGGAGTATCGCTTTGCGGAGTCGCTGGACGAGGCTTTGGCGCTGCTGGACGCGGGGAAGAGGAACCGCGTGATCGGCGGTGGCATGTGGCTGCGGCTGGGACACGCGGGCGTCAGGACCGCCATCGACCTGTCGCGGCTCGGGCTGGACAAGATCGAGGATGCGGAAGGGGAGGTTTCCATCGGCGCGATGGCTTCGCTGCGGGACGTGGAGACCGCGCCCTGCCTGCGGGAGCTGTTCGGTGGGGTGCTGAGCGAGAGCGTCAAGCCCATCGTGGGCGTGCAGTTTCGCAACATGGCGACGGTGGGCGCGAGCGTCTACAGCCGCTACGGCTTCTCCGACCTGCTGACGGCGCTGCTGGCGCTGGACGCCGCGGTGGTGCTCCATCGGGCGGGGGAGATGCCGCTGGACGAATTCCTGCGCAATCCGCCGGAGAAGCGGGACATCCTCACCGCCGTACATATCCGCAAGGACGGACGGCGGGCGGCGTACCGGAGCTTCCGCCGGAGCAAGACGGACTTCGGCGTGCTGAACGTCTGCATGTCCGTATCAACTGAGGGCGACTGGCGTCTGAGCGTGGGCGCGCGGCCGGGCCGGGCGACGCGCTGCCCGGAGGCCGAGGCGCTGCTGGCCGCGGGCGACGGCGCGGGCGCGGCGAAGGCCGCAGCGGAGAATTTGACCTACGGAAGCAGCCTGCGCGGCAGCGCGGACTACCGCCGCCACCTGGCGGAGGTGCTGACGCTGCGCTGCTGGGATGCGCTGCGGGAAGATGGCGCGGAGGCGCGGGATTCCGAACCTACGGACGCGGGGAGGGATGAGGCATGACGCTGAACTTTGCGCTGAACGGGAGGAAGCTCTCCCGGGAGATCGCCCCGGACGAGACGCTGCTCCAGCTGCTGCGCGACTGCGGCATGCACAGCGTGCGCAGCGGCTGCGACACCTCGAACTGCGGCATCTGCACGGTCTGGGTGGACGGCAAGCCTGTGCTCTCCTGCGGCTACCTGGCCGCTAGAGTCGAGGGCAGGGCCGTCACCACGCTGGAGGGCGTGAAGGACGAGGCGGAGGCCCTGATGCGATGCCTGGCCGCCGAGGGCGCGGACCAGTGCGGCTACTGCAGCCCGGGCTTTCTGATGTGCGCGCTGGCGATGTTCCGGGAGCTCGAGAATCCCGGCGACGCGGAGATGCGCGCCTACCTGGCGGGCAACCTGTGCCGCTGCACGGGCTACGCCTCCCAGATGCGGGCGCTGGCGAAGTACGCGGAGGGGAGGCGGTCGAAGTGAGCGGGCAGAATCGCGAGGATTTGAAGGTCGTCAACCAGGCCCGGGCCAAGACCGACGCCCTCTCCATCATGGGCGGCGCTCCGGTGTACACGGGCGATTTGGTGCCCGACGGCGCGCTGGTGGTGAAGCTCAAGCGCAGCCCCCACGCCTTCGCGCGGATCGTGAGCATCGACAAGTCCAGGGCCGAGCTGGTGCCCGGCGTGGCGGGCGTGTTCACCTGGCGGGACGTGCCCCATCACCGCCATACCTTCGCCGGGGCGAGCTACCCGGGCAACAATCCCTTCGACCGGGTGATCCTGGACGAGTACGTCCGCTACGTGGGCGACCCGGTGGCCATCGTCGCGGCGGAGAGCGAGGAAGCGGCGGAGAAGGCGCTGAAGCTCGTGAAGGTCGAATATGAGGTGCTCGAGCCGGTGCTCGACTTTGAGACGGCAGAGCAGAGCGCCAGCGCCGTCCACCCCGAGGACGACTACGTCTACCAGACGGACATCGGCGGCGACTTGGCCCACAACGTGCTCATGTCCGAGCGCGACGAGGACGGCGACTTCGAGGCGGTGTACGCCTCCTGCCCGGTGCGGCTGGACGAGACCTGGTATACCCCCGCCACTCAGCAGGCCATGATGGAGACCTTCCGCACGTTCAGTTACTACGACCACGCCGGGCGGCTGACGCTGGTCAGCAGCACGCAGATCACCTTCCACGCCCGCAGGCTGGTGGCGATGGCGCTGGGGCTGCCCCAGTCGAAGGTGCGGGTCGTCAAGCCCCGCGTGGGCGGCGGCTTCGGCGCGAAGCAGTCGATGGTGACGGAGGTCTACGCGGCGGCGGTGACGTACCTGACCGGCAAGCCCGCCTACATCCAGTTCACCCGCCAGGAGAGCTGCGCCTGCGCCAACACCCGCCACGCCTTCCGGATTCGCGTGCGGCTGGGCGCGACGGAGGACGGCATCGTGCGCGCGCTGTGGGTGGACAGCCTGGAGAACGCCGGGGCCTACGGCGAGCACGCGGCGAACGTGATCGGCCTCTCCGGCCACAAGACGCTGCCGCTCTACGGCAAAGCTGAGGCCTGGCGCTACACCGGCAAGGCCGTCTACACCAACACCACGCCCGGCGGGGCCTACCGCGGCTTCGGCGCGACCCAGGGCTGCTTCGCCGTGGAGAGCACGGTCAACAAGCTGGCGGCGCAGCTCGGGCTCGACCCCTGCGAGCTGCGGCTCAGGAACCTGCCCGAGGTGGGCAAGCCCATGCCCGCCTACTACGACGAGCCGCTGACCAGCTGCAGCCTCGACCGCTGCATCGAAACCGGCAGGCGCATGACCGGCTGGGACGAGAAGTACCGGAGCGCGCCCTTCGCCCGGCAGGTGGGCCCGCACAGGTACCGTGGCCTGGGCATGGCGGTCACGATGCAGGGCTCCGGCATCAGCAACGTGGACAACTGCACGGCCCGCATCCGGCTGGACGACGGCGGCTTCTACACGCTGTCCATCGGCGCTTCGGACATCGGCACCGGCTGCGACACGATCCTGGCCCAGATGGCGGCGGAGGTGCTCGAGTGCGACATCGACCGCATCGTGGTGAACGGCGTGGACACCAGCTATTCGCCCTACGACAAGGGCTCCTACGCCTCCTCCACCACCTACGTGACCGGCAACGCTACGGTAATGGCGGCAAAGGAGTTGCTGGGCAAGATGCGCAAGGTCGCGGCGGAGCGCATGGGCGTCGCCGAGGGGGATTTGGAGTTCGACGGCGACGAATTCACCTGCGGGGAGAGGAAGCTCACGCTCACAGAGCTGGGCGTGGAGAGCGTCAACGGCCACGCCGATTGGCTGACCGCCGCCGCCAGCTTCGCGGGCCACACCAGCCCGCCGCCCTTCGTGGCGGGCTTCGCCGAGGTGGAGGTGGACACCGAGACCGGCGAGGTGGAGGTTGTCGATCTGGTGGGCGTCGTGGACTGCGGCACCGTGGTGAACCGGGCGCTGGCCCAGGTTCAGGCCGAGGGCGGCTTCCTCCAGGGCTATGGCATGGCGCTGACCGAGGACGTGCAAACCTTGCCCGGCGGCAAGCTCGCCACCAACAGCTTCATGCAGTACAAGATTCCCTCGCGGCTGGACGCGCCGCCGATTCGCATCGCCTTCGAGGAGAGCTGGGAGCCCACCGGGCCCTTTGGCGCGAAATCCATCGGCGAGGTGGTCATCAACACGCCGTCCCCGGCGATTGCCGCCGCCATCCGCAACGCGGTGGGCGCGGAGATCCACGCCCTCCCCGCCACGGCCGAGAAGGTGTACGGGGCGCTGCGCGCGCAGGGCGCGGATTCCCACGTTTGAAATAGAGGAACGCTCGCCCGGAAAACCGGCCCCTTGCTGCGCGATTTTTGGCCGTCGGATGGTGCCGCGGCGGCACTTTTCCAGACGCATAAAAATGACTTAATTAAATCATATGACGGACCAAGATGGCGGGAATGCGTCAGGAACTGACCGGGGTCCGCGCGTATCAGACTGGGGTCTCGAAAAACAGACTGGAGTACATGCGGATTTGGCGGCCGGGACGGACGAAATGCGAACAAAATAAGGCCCCGAATGGGCGGCCGCGCAGAGCTCTGCGCGCGCCCGTTCGGGGCCCTTTGCTCCCCGCCGCGGCGCACTGCCGCGGCGGGAGGTTCGCTTTGCTTCCTCAGTCGGGGAAGACGATGACGTTCTTGACCGTCTCGGTGGCACACTCCAGCGCGGTGCGGAAGGCCTCCGGCGTGTCGTCAAAGTTGTAGGTGCGGGAGATGATGCCCTTGATGTCGATGCTGCCGCTGGCAACCGCGTTGATGGCGGTGGGGTAGAGGTTCTTGTAGCGGAAGATCGAGGTGATCTGGATTTCCTTGTTGGAGATCGGGCCGGCGGGGATGCCCGTCCACTCGTCCGCGCCCAGGCCGACCACGACCACCTTGCCCGCCGGGCGAACCACGCGCACGGCGTCGGCGACAGTGGCGCTGAAGCCCGCGCAGTCGAGCACCACGTCCACGCCGCGGCCGTTGGTGAGCTCCTTGACGCGCTCCTGCAGGTTCTCCTCCTTGGAGTTGATGGTGATGGCGCCCAGCTTCCTCGCGGTCTCCAGGCGCAGCGGGATCACGTCGGACACGATCACCTTGCTGGCGCCGTAGGCCTTCGCGGCCAGCAGCGTCACCAGGCCGATGCATCCGGAGCCGGAGATCAGCACGGTGTCGCCCAGCTTCACGCCGCCAGTCAGCGCGGCGTTGATGCCGATGGCCAGGGGCTCGAGCAGCGCGCCCTCGGTGCAGCTCAGGTTCTCGGGCAGCTTGAAGGCGTAGGCGGCGGGGAAGGCGATGTAGTTCATCAGGCAGCCGTTATAGGGCGGCGTGGCCAGGAACTTCACGTCGGGGCAGAGGTTGTAGTGGCCGGTGCGGCACATCTCGCAGGTGCCGCAAGGCACGCCGGGCTCCAGCGCCACCTGGTCGCCGATCTCCAGGTGCTTGACGTTCTCGCCCTTCTCCACGACTACGCCCGCGCACTCGTGGCCGAGGATGAAGGGGAACTCCACCACGAAGTCGCCGATGCGGCCCTTGTTGTAGTAGTGCACGTCCGAGCCGCACACGCCCACGGCCTTCAGCTGGACGACGACCTCGTCCGCGCCGGCGTGGGGCATGGGGATGTCCTGAAATTCAAAGGTTTTGAGTGCGGTCAATACGGCTGCGCGATTCTTCTTTTCCATTCCTTTGTCTCCTTTTGTCGATCATCATGGGGGAAGGGTGTCCCCGATTCGAGAACACCCTCCGAGCTTTATCCGTATCAGAAAGACGCTTCCGATGTGGTAATTATTCGAGTGCGCCAGCCTGGACGTGGATGTCGTAGAGCTCCTGCACGTTGTCCTTGGTGTAGAGCGGGTTGCCGACGTCGGTGTTGATCTCGGTCTCCTCGCCGGTCAGCAGCTTGTGGGCGGTGTCGAGCAGCAGCTCGGCCAGCTCATAGGCGTTCTGCAGGCAGGTGGCGGTCATGCGGCCCTCCTGGATCAGCAGGCAGGCTTCCGCGGTGCCGTCCACGCCGAAGGTCAGCACATTGGCGTAGTCGGGGTTGTCCTTGACGACTTCCAGAGCGCCGGCGGCCATGTTGTCGTTCATGGAGGCGATCAGGCCGATGGGCTGTTCGTTGGCGGTGACCCAGTCTTCCATCAGGGCCATGGCCTCGTCCTTGTTCCAGTTGGCGTAGTCGTCGCCGACCACCTTGACGTCGGGGCGCTTCTCGAAGAACTCGGTCTGCCAGGCCTCGTAGCGCTTGTCGGCGTGGAAGTTGCCGGCCGGGCCGCGCAGGATGACGGCGGTGGCGTTCTCGGGCACCATCTCCAGAGCCAGGCGGGCGTTCACAGCGGCCTGCTCGTAGGGATCGGCGTCCACGGAGGAGGCGCCTTCAACGCCGTCGATGCGGGCGTTGGTGGTGATGCAGACGATGCCGGCCGCGACGACCTGCTCCGCGTAGGGGCGCTGGGCTTCGCCGTTGTTCGGCTGGATGATGATGCAGTCGTACTGGTTGGTGATCGCGTTCTCGATCAGGGAGTTCTCGGTCTCATCGTTGGCCTGTCCGTCGAACACGTCCACGGTGATGTCCGGATACTTGTCGGCCTCTTCCTTCACGGCGTTGGCCAGCCAGGCGGCGAAGGAGTCGGCCTGGGCGCGGGCGATGTAGGCCACGCGGTAGGAAGCATCCTCAGCCAGAGCGAAGGAGCAGGCCAGCGCGAGGGCCAGCACCAGGATCAGGGACAGAACTTTCTTCATGGTTTCTTACCTCCTTAGATTTTTGCCAGTGGCTTGCGCCACGGATGCACGTTGTTCACCGCAAGCGCGCCTGTCGAAGTCAGGCCGCCTGCTGCTTGTCCTCGATGTTGCCCATCTTCTTGCGGGTGCGCTTGTTCTTGGCGTAGATGTCGTAGATGACGGCCAGCGCGATGATCAGGCCCTTGATGATCTGCTGCAGGTAGGAGTTTACGCTGGTCAGGTTCATGATGTTGTTCAAGAAGCCGATGATGAACGCGCCCACGATGGTGCCGCCCGCGGTGCCGATGCCGCCGGTGAAGCTCGTGCCGCCGATGATGGCGGTGGTCAGCGCCTCGGTCTCGTAGCCCTGCGCGCCGTTGGGAAGTCCTGCGTTCACGCGGGACATGAACAGCACCGCCGCCATGCCCACCATCACGCCGTTGATCAGGTACGCGCCGGTCTTGACCTTGTTCACCGCGATGCCCGATGCGTTGGCCGCGGCCTCGTTGCCGCCGATGGCGTAGAGCGAGCGGCCGAAGCGCGTGTCATTTAATATGTAGCGCGTGACCAGGAAGAAGAAGATCATGAATAGGATCGGCGTCGGGATGATCCAGACGGAGCCCTGGCCGAGTATGGTGTAGTCGCCGATCTGGTAGACGTTCTGTCCGGCGGTGAGCAATAGCGCCGCGCCGCGGGCCATCGTCTGCATCGCCAGCGTCACGATGAAGGCCGGGGCCTTGAAGGTGGTGGTCATCAGCGCGTTGAGGGCGTTGCAGAACACCGCCACGGCGATGGAGACCAGTATCGCCAGCAGCATCGAGCCGTTGGCCTTGTAGGCCATGACCGACAGCGTTCCGGCGAAGGCCAGCACCGAGCTGTTGGACAGATCCAGCAGGCCACTGATGATCAGCAGCGTCTCGCCGAAGGCCAGTATCGTCGTCACCGAGATCTGGCGGGAGATGTTCGTCAGGTTGTTCCATGTCAGAAAGTTTTTGTTCAACAGCGAACAGATCACGAACAGCACGACCAGCACCAGGAATATGGCGTACTTGCTCTTGAGCGTCTCCCAAAGGTTCGCCTTGCTGCGCTTTGCCTGCATGATGCTCTTCCTCCCCAATCCGTTGCGTATTGGTCTGTATCAGTCCTGGATCGTGCCGATGGCGTAGGCCATGATCTTCTCGGCGGAAAATTCGCTGCGCTTGAGCTCGCCGGTGATCCTGCCCTGGCTGAGCACGTAGATGCGGTCGCACATGCCCAGCAGCTCCGGCAGCTCCGACGATACCATCAATAGCGCCTTGCCGCTCTTGGCCAGCTCGATCATCAGCTTGTAGATTTCGTACTTCGCGCCCACGTCGATGCCGCGCGTCGGCTCGTCCATCAGCAGTATGTCCGGGTTGACCTCCATCCACTTGGCCAGCACGATCTTCTGCTGGTTGCCGCCGGAGAGCGCCTCCACGGTGGTCTCCAGCGTGGGCGTCTTGACGTTCATGCGCTGGCACTGCTCCTGCACGGCGTCGCGCTCCTCCCTGCGGTGGAGATGGCCCTTGTAGATGAACTTCTTCAGGTTTGCCAGCGATACGTTCTCCATCACCGAGCGGATCGGCACCAGGCCGTAGCGCCGCCGGTCCTCGCTGAGCATCACCAGACCATCGGCGATGTTGCCCTGCACGCTGAGCTTCGTCTTGGCGCTGCCCTTGATGGTGACCGTGCCGCCGTCCGAGGGGTCCAGGCCGAACAGCGCGCGCACGACCTCCGTGCGGCCCGCGCCCATTAGGCCCGCGAAGCCCACGATCTCGCCCGCGCGGATGTGGAAGTTGATGTCCCGGAACACGCCGCTGCTGTTGAAGTTCTTCACGTCCAGCAGCACGTCGCCCTTGGGGACCTCCTCGTAGGGGTACTTGTTCTCCATGCGGCGGCCGACCATCATCTGGATCACGTCGTCGATGTCCAGCTCGCTGGCGGGCTTGCTGTCCACCATCGTGCCGTCGCGCAGCACGGTGATCTCGTCGGCGATCTGGAAGATCTCGTCCAGCTTGTGGGAGATGTAGATCACACAGGCGCCCTTCTCCTTGAGCTTGCGGATCATCTCGAAGAGCTTCTGCGTCTCCTTCTCCGTGATGGCCGAGGTCGGCTCGTCCATGATGACGATCTGCGGGTCGTTGGAAACGGCCTTGATGATCTCCAGCATCTGGATGTCGGAGACGGTCAGGTTCTTCAGTTGTTCGTAGGGGGAGTAGTGCAGGCCCTGGCTGTCCAGCAGCGCCTGGGCGCGGCGGTACATCTCCGCGCGGTCGATGCGGTGGAGCTTGTCCAGCGGCCAGCGGCCCAGGAAGATGTTCTCTGCCACCGTCATCTCCGGAACGTAGCTCAGCTCCTGGAACACCATCGAGATGCCCAGGCTGCGCGCGTGGATGGGGTTCTGGATCTTCACGGGCTGGCCGTCGAGCAGAATCTGGCCCTCGTCCGGCGTGTAGATGCCGTTGATGATCTTCATCAGCGTGCTCTTGCCCGCGCCGTTCTCGCCGCAGAGCACGTGGGTCGTGCCCCGGCGCACCTGGAAGGAGATGTGGTCCAGCGCCTTGACGCCGGGGAACAGCTTCGTTACGTCCCGAACCTCCAGCTTGATCTCCGCTTGCACCGAAAATCGACCTCCTCCGGGCGCCTGGGCGGCGAAGCCCGCGCCCTCGTCCCGCCTCTATTCTGGAAAAAGCTTTTACAAAACCGTTTATCAAATCTGTACATTCTATTATACAGCATTTTTAACCGAAAGTCAATATCTATTTCCTTCAAATTGGACGAATTCACGAAATAATGAAGTCCGTTTGCTTCACAAAGCCTGCGAAGGCGCGCGGTTTGACTTTTTGCGCGGCGGGCGCTATAATCTACGAGGGACGTTTTACAGTGGAAGGGATCGGCGCAATGAAGAAGACGGAGCTGGGCGGCAGCAACAAGGCGCTCTCGAGCAGCGTGCGGAAGGTGAACCGGAATCTGATCTTCCGGCACCTGTACCATCACCCGGGCCTGTCGAAGCAGGAGCTGAGCGAGGCGCTGAACCTGAGCCTGCCGACGCTGACGCAGAACCTGTCCGAGCTTCTGGAGCGCGGCCTGATCTGCAACGACGAGACGAAGAAGCAGTCCACGGGCGGGCGCAAGGCGCGCACGCTGAACGTTCGCGGCGACGCGGGCTTTGCCGTGGGGCTGGACGTGACGGCGCACCACCTGAGCGGCGCGGTGATCAATCTGCTGGGGGAGATCGTGTCCTCGAGCCGGGTGCGCATTCCCTTCGCGGCGGAGGAGGCGTACTTCCGCTTCATGGCGCGCTTCATCGAGCAGATGCTGGACGCGGCGAACGTAAACCGGAGCCGCGTGCTGGGCGTGGGCCTGGCGGTGCCGGCCATCGTGTCGAGGGACGGCCAGCAGTTGACCTATGCCTCGATCTTGAACTTCACCCACGGCCGCCTCAGCGACTTTGCCCAGCACATACCCTACCCCTGCCGCTTCGTCAACGATGCCGACGCGGGCGGCTTTGCGGAGTATTGGAACAACGGCTCGCTGCACGAGAGCGGGCGGGACCGGGGCATACTCTACCTGATGGTCAGCAACAGCGTGGGCGGGGCATTCTTCCTGGATGGCGAGAGCTATCCGGGCCAGAATCGCCGGGCGAACGAGTTTGGGCACATCACGCTGCACCCGGAGGGCAGGCGCTGCTACTGCGGCCAGCCGGGCTGCGCGGACGCCTACCTGAACACGAAGCTGCTCTCCGATCCCTACGACGGCAATCTACAGCTCTTCTTCGACGCCCTGGACGCGGGCGACGCGCAGGCGGCGGCGCTCTGGGAGGTCTACGAGCGCGACCTGGCGCTATTGATCAATTCCCTGCGAATGGCCTACGACTGCGATATCGTGCTGGGTGGCTACCTGGGCAACTTCATGGGCGAGGAGCGGCTGCGCGCTCTGCGCGCGCTACTGGCCGAGCGCAACCACTTCGACTCCAGCGGCGACTACCTGATCGCCTGCGCCTACAAGCGCGAAGCCGCCGCCGTCGGCGCCGGCCTCTCCTACATCAACGACCTCCTCCTCTCCGTCTAGCGGGCGGGGCCCGCTTCCGTCTGCTTCGCCGTTTGGATGACGGACTTTGGGCCCGTAGATCATGGGCCCAAAGTCCTGCGGTGCGTTTCTACAGGAGCGTTGGTTCGAAGCACGACCTCTGGCCCCATAGATCCGAGGGCCAGAGGTCTTCGTTTTGGGAAACGAGGCCTGGTTCACAGCGCGGCAGCAGAAGGGAGAATCCAAGGAACCTCAGGTTCCTTGGCAGGTCTGGGCGGAGCCCAGCGTAGCCCCAGAAGCAGCGGATAGTAGGCAGTTGCGGTTTAAGGTATGAGGCAGCACTCCCACGCGGCCCGCGGTATCCAATCAAAGCTCTGCAATGCGAACCAACGCATCATCGCCTCCATACCGCGGGCCGCCGCGGCGCGGAGTTGAAATGGGAAGCCAAAAGGCTTCCCATTTCAAGGCAGCCGCCACTAA